>CAYYOY010000018.1:0-13184 GCA_964473265.1 uncultured Oscillospiraceae bacterium | reverse complement strand
GCCACACCCTGGGTAGATTTATCGCAAACCGCTAAGGACGATTACATCCACTGCAGTGCGCAGTTTTGCGGTGTGCGTTTCGCCGGCAGCAGTACAATACGGAAGGGTGTAGCAATTGATTAAGCTTGTTATTTTTGATATTGATGGATTATTAATAGATAGCGAGCGCATGCATTATGAATTCTACCGGCAGGCCTGCCGCCAGCACAATTTACCCGAGGATATTGAAATTTTCAAACGAACCGTGGGGCAAAGTGAAATAAGCGAAGTAGAGCTCTTTAGCAGATATTATCCACCCGAAAAGGTGCCCGCCTTCCACGCCGATTGGGAGCGCATGTGTTTCCAGCACATGCGGGAAGGAGAAATTCCCATAAAAAAGGGCGTGTGGCAGCTTTTGGACGAACTGGAACAGCGGGGCATTCAAAAAGCTGTTGCCTCTTCGCAAAGAAAAGAACTGGGGTTGCATGTGCTCGCCAAAACCGGCATTGGTAAGAGAATGGCAGCCTATTCCTTTGCCGATATGGTGCCGCGCGGCAAGCCAGCGCCGGATATTTTTCTGCACAGTGCCGGCCAGTTTTCTCTGCCGCCAGAGCACTGCCTGGTGCTGGAAGATTCCGAAGCCGGCATTAAAGCGGCCATTGCGGCGCATATTCCTGTAATTGCCGTGCCAGATATGATTGAGCCAAACCCTGCCCTGCTGGCGCAATGCCATGCCCGCTGCGAAAGCCTGCTGGAGGTTATTCCCTACCTGGATTAATGCGGCAACCTAAATATAACTATGCACCCCCTACAAAACCGCAGTGGTTCTGCAGGGGGTGCATTCTGTTTTTAAGGCATAAATATGCCACCCTTTTCAGTAAACAGTCCTCAAATTGTTCATTTAGAAGGGAATCAAACAAATATTTGGCATAGCGGTTCCTTTAATTCATCCACCATAGTTAAATTTAGCATTATATACAAAACTGTTTTCATAAACATTAAATAACTAACAAAAATGCAAGTGCTATCTTTACAAAGCAAGCAATGCTTGCTAGAATGAAGTTAAACTCCAAAACATATACATTAAATTGGAGTGATTAATCTATTAGGAGGGAAACCTGCATTGTTGGGAATTGTTGTTTGCACCCATTCCCACATGGCGCAAGGCTTGCGAGACGCCGTGGAGATGATTGCCGGCGAACAGCAGGATTTTGACGTGGTGGGCTTTATGCCGGGGGACGATATGCTGCAGCTTAGCGAACAGCTCAAGGCGTTGGCCCGGCACTACGAACAAAAGGGTCAGCGCTATGTTTTTGTGGTAGACCTTTTTGGCGCCACCCCCTTTAATGCTTCGGCCTATGCCCTTGCTGAATTTGATACCAGCATCATTACCGGGGCAAACCTGCCGCTGCTGCTGGAGCTTGTGGGCAACCGCGCAAGCCTGCAAAATTACGAAGAATATTTAGAGGACGCCCTGAAAACGGCAAAGCTTGGCACTAAAATTGTGGGCATGCGGCAAATGTTTTCCGCCGCGCCCCAGGCATAACTATAAGCGAAAGGACTGAGGCAACATGCTGGTACTGGTACGCTGCGACGACAGGCTTATCCATGGGCAGTGCATGACGGTACTTATTCAGGAGTACGACATTCACAATATTCTTGTGGTGGACGACTTCACGGCAACCAACCCTATCCTAAAAACAGTGTTTCAAACCGCCGTGCCCCCTTCTATTACGGCAAATGTGTATACCGTGCAAGAGGCTGTGCCGCACGTTCAGGCCGCTATGGGGAGTGATATGCGCACCCTGGTGCTCATGAAGAGCCCCATTGTCTACCGGCAGCTGCTGGAGGCAATGCCCGAACTGCCAAAGGAATTAAATATAGGCCCTATGAGCAACCGCAAGGGCACTACAGCGGTGAGCTCCAACACCAACCTGCTGCCGGAAGAGGCCCAGGCTGTAAAAGACCTTGTGGCTGCCAATATTCATGTTTACTTTCGTCAAGTTCCTTCGCAAAAGCTGGTGGAGTGGGACGAGGTAAAAGATAGATTTTAGGAGGAGGTAAAACGTATGAACCTATTCCAAGCACTGCTCCTGGGCTTGCTGGGCTGGATGTCCTCCATCTACTCGCCGGTGCTAATCGGCGGTTTGGGTGGGTGGTACACCATGGGCAGGCCGCTCATCTCGGGCTTTATCATCGGCATTATTCTGGGTGACATTCCCACGGGCATTATTCTGGGGGCCGCCGTACAGGCACTCTACATAGGTCTTGTAACCCCCGGTGGTGCCATGCCGGCCGACGTCAACTACGCCTCGTGGATCGGCATCCCGCTGGCTATGGTGGCCGGCGCAGGCAAAGAGTACGCCCTTGCACTTGCAGTGCCGCTTAGCATGTTGGGCGTTGCCGCAGTGTACAGCACGGTTGCTATCAACCTCTACTTTGTGCATAAGCAGGATGCCTACATTGAAGCAGGCAAATTTGACGCTGCGGCAAAAATACCCATTGTGGGGCAGATAACCAACTTCCTCTTCCGCTTCTCTCCTATCTTCCTCATTAACTACTTTGGCTCGGGCGCGGTGGCCCAGGTGGTAGCGGTTATTCCTACCTGGCTTACCAGCATTCTGCAAATTTTTGCCGGCATGCTGCCGCTGGTAGGCTTCACCCTGCTGCTTAAGATGATTACTAAAAAACATTTTGACCTTGTATTCTTTGTGTTTGGCTTTGCACTGGTGGCCGTAGCCAATATGGAAATGATTCCTATTGTAATTGTTGCTGCCCTGCTTGCTTACATAGACTTTAAATATGCGAAGAAGGAGGCTGCGTAACTATGGCAACGCAAACTGCTGTTCAAGGCGACCGCAAGCTTTCGCAGAAATCCATTCGCAAGGCATATTGGAACTGGATGTTCTGGAACCTTTCGGTGCAGAACTTTGAACGTATGGAGGGGCCTGCCATTGTAAAAATGCTGGCCGACGTTCGCGAAGAGCTTTACCCCGGCGACCTGCAAGCCCAAAAGGAAATGCTGGAACGCCATACCATTTTCTTTAACACCGAGCCTTACCTCGGCTGCCTGGTGCCCGGCATTGTGTTGGGCATGGAAAACGAAAAAGCCTCGGGCGGCGATGTTGCCCCCGAATTCATCAATGCCATTAAAACCGCTCTTATGGGCCCCTTTGCCGGCATTGGCGATTCTCTATTGCCTGGCACGCTCTGCCCCATTCTGCTTTCTATCGCCATGGGCATGTGCCAAAACGGCGAAATTATCGGGCCTTTGTTCTACATTATCGCCTTTTTAGGCGTAATGCTTCCCCTAACCTGGTTCCTCTTCTCCTACGGCTGCAAGGCCGGTGCCAATGCCGCCCAAATGGTGCTGGCAGGTGGGCTGAAGGATAAAGTTACCAAGGCCGCAGAAATTATAGGCCTAGTGGTGGTGGGTGCTGTTACAGCCTTGTATACCCGTGTGACAGTGGGGCTGGTGTATACCCAGGGCGACATGAAAATTGACATTATGCAAAATGTGTTGAACCCACTTATGCCCAAACTGCCTGCCTTGCTGGTGGCCTTCCTTTCTTACTTCCTTATGGTTAAGAAAAAGTGGTCTGTCAACAAGATGATGCTGCTCTTCCTCGTTATGGCTGTGGTGGGCTACTTTACCACCATTCTGGCATAATCATCCCCTACCATCTCCCCACATTGGAAGCCCGCAAAGCGCATCAAGCTGCTTCCGGCACAGGTGGAAAACACCTGTGCCGGAAGGCTTCCTCTCATCTTTTTGGCAAGGAGGCGCATGTTTGCATGCACCCAACAGTAAAATCTCTTCTGGGCGGGCTAATTATTTCCTGCCAAGCCTATGAGGATACCCCCCTGTACGGGCCAGAGAATATGAAACGTATGGCCGAATGTGCCATTATGGGCGGCGCAGACGGCCTGCGGGCCTGCTGGCCCCAGGATATTCGAGCCATACGCTCTATAACTAAGCTGCCCATTGTAGGCATTAACAAAATATTCAAGGGGGGCGATTTGCTGGATACAATCGTCATTACCCCTACAGTAGAATCGGCCGCCGAAATTATTGAGGCCGGGGCCGACATTGTGGCGCTGGACTGCACCATTCGTCCCTGCCGCAGCTTTGAGCAGCTGTGCGAAATGCTGCACCAAATTAAGAAACGCTACCCCGAAATTCCCCTAATGGCCGACCTTGCCACTTTGGAAGAAGCCAAGCTGCTGGCCGAAACCGGCCTGGTGGATATTATCTCTTCCACCCTTTCGGGCTACACCCGGCAGTCTATGGGGCAATATTCCCACGGGCCGGATGTAGAAATGGTAAAGGCGCTGAAGCAGGCGGTTACGGTGCCCATTAATGGCGAAGGGCGCATTTGGGAGCTTGCCGACCTGCACAGTGTAATAGATGCCGGGGCGGATATGATCACCATCGGCACAGTGGTTACCCGGCCACACCTAATTGCCGAGCGCTTTGTGGCCGCAAACAAGGCCCACCGGGCAAAGTAAGAAGCATATATAAGACATGCCTGCATGGCGGTTGTGCCGCCTGTGCAAAAATCCGACGTATACTATCGCCGGATTTTTTGCTATTATAAAATTGGCCCTACTGGCCGAGCCCAAAGGAGGATGCGGCTTGATTTTGCAAAGCAACTATTTATGGGTGCAAGAGCAATTTCGGCGTGGGCAATTGGAAATAGAAAACGGAAAAATTGTTGGGGTGCTGCCTCATGGCACAAAGCCTGCCGACTACGACTATGGCGATTGCTACCTACTGCCGGGGTTTATTGATATTCACACCCATGGCCACAACGGAGTGGACGCGGCCCAGGCAAACCCCGTGGAAATAGCCCGCTGGCAGCGCGAAGTGGCCGAAGAGGGGGTTACCTCTTTTTTAGCCACTGTGGCCACCCAAAGCCAGGCCGATACCCTAAAAAGCTTTTCGGCTCTCTCGGCCCTGGTGAGTAAGGGCGAAGGCGCCGAAATGCTGGGCATTTATCTAGAGGGCAATTTTATTAACGCCGCGCATAAGGGTGCACACGACCCCGCCCTAATCGCGCCCCCCAGCCTGGAGGTGCTCAAACAGGTTTTTCAGGCAGCCGGGGGGAAGCTCCGTCTCATGATTTTAGCCATTGAACTGGACAAAGACCACGCCCTGCTGGACTATGCGGTGGCCCAGGGGGTGAGGGTATCTGTTGGGCACAGCGGTGCCACCTACAGCCAAGTGCTGGAAGCCATGGCACATGGACTATGCTCTGTTACCCATGCCTACAACGGCATGGTGGGCTACCTGCACCGTGAAACGGGCATTTTGGGGGCCGCTATGACCCAACCCCAGCTATACACCGAAATAATAGCCGACGGCCATCATGTCAGCTGGCCTGCTGTAGAGATTTTGGCCAAATGCAAAGACGCCCACCACTTAATTTTAGTAACCGATGCAAGCCCCCTAAAGGGCTACCGTGGGCCGCTTCCCGACAATATTCACATTGACGGGCAAGGGCAATTCCGCACACCGGGTGGAAATCTTTGCAGCTCTTCGCTGCGCATGTGCGACGGAATTTATAATCTTATTACCAAGGCAAATGTTTCCTTTAGCCAGGCCGTGAATGCCGCCACTCGCAACCCCGCTGCCATGCTGGGGTTGCTCGACCGCAAAGGAAGCCTTGCCGTGGGCAAGGATGCAGACGTGGTTGCGGTTACACCAAAATTTGAGGTGCTACAAACCTTTTGCAGGGGCAAAGCAATGCTGAAGGGGGAAAAGGCTTGAACCGGGAATTTACCTTTAAGCTGGAAACTGAGGAATATCTGGAATATTTGCGCTTTCAAATGGCAAACGGCAAGGCCAACCGGGGCAAACGCCTTTGGATTGCCACCTCGCTGCCTGCCGTTATAGCCTGCACTATTATTTTTTTACGGTTATTTACCGATGTATTGTGGATGTGTGCCGCCACGGCAATGGTGGTGGTATGGGTGGCGGTGCTGGCTCCCCAAATTTGGCAGAGCTTTGTGCGCCGCCGTATTGGCCTAGAAACCCTAGAGAAGATGAATATCCGGGGGTTTTCGCAGGTTACGCTGCAGTTTGAAGAGCACGGGGTAATTTGCCGGGAAAAAACCAAACGAAGTATTCCCTACCGCGAAATACAAACGCTCTTTTGCACGCCCTCTACCTTGGTTTTTGTTTGCGGCGGGGGTGCTGCGCTGCTTGTGCCACTACGGCTATTTGATGGCAAAGAGGAGCTTAAACAATTTGTTATACAATTTGAACGCTGCTGGGCCGCCCAGCGAAATGCACAGGCCGCATCGGCCTAGGGGCAAGCTACAGCCGCTGCAACATGGTGTTCATAGAGCGGGCAACCCGTTCCTTTGCCACCAGAGAGGCCTTATGGTTCTTTATGGCGAAACCGGTACATAACGCGTCCACCACATACATCTGAGAAGCCATGCTTACCAGGGTGCCACCGTCAATGGGGTTTTCCTGCCCGCAGGTAAGCAGCACGCATTCCGAAAGCTGGGCCATAGGCGAATGGATATGGTTGGTAATGGTAATGATGGTGGCTCCGTTCTTCTTTGCAATTTCTACCGCACCATAGAGGTCAATGGTAGAGCCCGAAACAGAAATGGCCACTACCACATCTCCTTTTTTACAAATAGAGGACTGGACAAACTGCATATGGCTTTCGCGCACCGATTTGCTCAGCTTGCCTATGCGCATAAACCGTTCTTCCGCCATGCCTGCTACCAGGCCGCTGGAGCCCGCACCATAAAAAAATAGTCTGTCGGTAGCTGAAAGAATGTCAATTGCACGGTTGAGGGCAGTAAGATCTAACATCGTGCGAGATTCATGAATAACCGATACCATGTTGTTTTCAATGGCGTCTAGGTAGTTATCGGCAACATAGGCCTCTTCGCTTTGGGCATAGTCCAGCGCCAGTGTAAACTTAAACTCTAAAAAGCCCTTAAAACCTATTTTACGGCAAAAGCGAACAATGGTCGCTTCGCCCAACCCCAGCTTACCGGCGAGCTCTTGCATGGTCATAGAAGAAATGGTGTTTACGGTATCTTGCAAAATATAATCTGCCAGCAGCTTTTCGGTTTTCGTCAGGTTGGGGTAGCAGCTCTCAATCATAGAAATGGTTTTGATGGCAATACACTTCCCGTCCGATTTTTTGGCTACAAACCGCAGCACACAAATGCCTAGGAAAGTAGACCTCATGAAAAAAAGGAATATTTTTACTTAGTATAACACACCCTGCACCCTACTGTATACCCATTGTGCGCAATACAGGCTTTGCTTACCACACTTAAAAACTGGAGGGTTTCACATGAGCTTTGCACAAACCTACACCCGCGAAGTGCTTTCCCGCCTGGAAGAAATTGCCCGGCAGGATAGCGAAAAAATTGAGCAGGCCGCGGCGCTTCTCTATGAAGCAGAAACAGCCGGCCACCGCATCTACACCTTTGGCACGGGGCATTCACACATGATCGGCCAAGATATTTACGCCCGGGCGGGCGGGTACGCCAAAATTTACCCCATTTTAGAGCCCGAGCTAACCCTGGCAAACCATCCTACAAAAAGCACCTACATAGAGCGCACTGCCGCCTTTGCCGACGTGTTGGAGAGCGTCTACCACCTAAAGGCGGGCGATGTGGTAATTGCCGCCAGCAATTCCGGGCGCAACGCGCTGGTGGTGGAATATCTCACCCGCCTAAAAAACGCCGGCGTTAAGATAATTGCCATTACCGCCATGGCACACTCCACGGCTATAGAATCGCGCCATGCCAGCGGAAAAAAGCTCTACGAGCTGGCAGACGTTTGGCTGGATAACCGTGCCCCTTATGGGGATGCCACCGTGGCGCTGAATGAAAACACCGCCATGGGGCCGGTTTCTACGCTAACCAGCTGCTTTCTTTCACAGCTTATTGTGGGGGCGTTTGTAGAAAAGTTGCTGGCGGCGGGCAAAGAGGCCCCGGTGTTCCGTAGCGGCAACATGGACGGCGCGGATGCCTACAACGAAAACCTATTTGACCAATTTGTGTATCGCACCTCCCGGTATTATTCTTAAATTTAATATACCAAAGCAAGTGCAATGCCTGCATTTTACCGATGGCATCTATACACTTATTTTGGGCCAGAGCGGCGATGGGGCGCAAACGGCAGTGTGTTCACCTTTTGAAAACCGGAGCTTTGCAAAGCCCTATAAAGCAACCATTCATACTGTAGGCAGTGCACTTCTACAAGAGAATACAAAGAGCAAGCCCATAGCAAAATGCCATGGGCTTGCCTTTGTTGTATACCTGCTAAAAGCCTTGTATGAACTGCTGGAAATGCGAATACTCATAAAATTCCAGGTTTTCAAACACCTCGGTATCCCGCACCTTTAGAAAATCTTCAATGCGCACCAGCTTTTTCGCACATTGTGGGCACTGTATAACATGCAGCTTGCAGGCCCGCTGGCCGGTGGGTATCTCTGCCATACTTGAAATAGGCTGCATATTGCTCAGGTAGTATTCTTCACACACTTTATAAGTATGGTCGCTAAACACAGGAATTAGAAACAGCTGTGGCGTTTCGCAGCGATATTCCATTCGAACGCCACAGGTTTCGCACTTGGGTATCGTAGGTAGGCGGTCTACTGTAAACTTAAAAATTCTTTCAAACAAAACACCTATCATTTTGGCATCTACGGCCTTTGCTATGTATTTGTTAGCGCCTGGCTAAAGCAGCTTGCTTGGCAGCTGAAAGCTGTTCACACAGGGTATCTGCCTTCGATATAGCTTCTAAAACCTCAGGCGCTTTCATAGAAAGAGCCCTGCCCGAAACCCGAAGGGTGTAAATTCTAATTTTCGTACCCTCAACCATAAACTGGCAGCTAACAAGGTTTGTGCCGAAAAGGCGGCGGCCATCGTTGGTGGCAATGGCATTGAATTTAGAAGCGTCCATAAACTGTAGCTCTTTGGGGTTATATTTGCAGATAGCGGCAAGACGCCCGCCCGCTACATCAACATAATAAATGCCGTTGTTGCTGGTAAACTGATGGTTGCAGATAAAGTTTTCCTGCACAAAGCGTTCTTCCAATCTCGCTGCACATTTGACCATCTTTTTTCTTAGAAGATCGGGTGTAGAAATAGGTACAAAAATGGCGGTTATAAAAAGTGCGAGAAGGATAATAGAAGAGATGCCAGTATCGGAAATTGCGGTAACCGCAGCAAAGCCCAGCAATATAATTGCCACTTCAATTGCAAGCACTGCCCCCCATGTTTTTAAAACGTAGCCCCAGTTTACTTTCTTCATTAGAACTTTCCCTTCAACATAATTAATACAAACGCGGAGAATATTGTATCAAAAAGCAAAAATTTGTGCAATAGAAATTTGACAAAAAATAAATAAATGTATTTGCCCTATCCCTACAAAGTTGCGGTTGCTTGTGAAGGCAATGGCCGCATTGTCCGGCAAGCAGGTACCGGGTGTAGCATTTGTAATGAAATAGTGCTGAAATTTTTATAGCCTTGCACATTGCGGTGGCAGGCCGAAATCTTTTATAATTAAAAAGGATTATTTAAGGAGGAAACCGTGCAGGTACTGTTGCGGAACAAAAACATGAATACATTTATTAACGCCAACATTGTTTTAACAGATAAAATTCTTGCAAATGCCTACCTACAGGTGGAGGGAAGCACCATTGCCAGCCTGGGTGCTATGGATGAGCTCCCCCCGCAGCGGGGCAAGGTAATCGATTGCCAGGGGCAGTACCTTGCACCCGGCTTTATTGACACACATACCCACGGCGGCGGCGGGCACGATTTTATGGACGGCACCGCCGAAAGCTTTGCCAAGGCCTGCCGTATGCACATGCACCATGGCACTACCACGCTGCTGCCAACTACCCTAACAAGCTCGGATGGCGACCTGTTTTTGGCTATAGACCTTTTTAAGCAAACCCAGAAGGCTCGCAGTGGCCTGCCTAACCTGCCGGGCATGCATTTAGAGGGGCCTTATTTTTGCATGGAGCAAAAAGGTGCGCAGCCCGAGCAATATATTCAAAGCCCCAGCCCCGCACATTATGAAAAAATTATGGATTACGCCGAGGGCGCAATTGCCCGTTGGTCGGTTGCGCCCGAGCTGCCGGGTGCGCTGCAAATGGCAAAGACCCTTTCCCAGCAGGGGGTGGTGCTATCCATTGCCCACAGCGACGCTACATACGAGCAGGTGGTAGAAGCGGTAAACCACGGGTTTACACACATTACACATTTTTATTCGGCTATGTCTGGCATTGTGCGCCAAAATGGGTATCGTGTGCTCGGCATAATAGAGAGCGGATATTTATTGGATGAACTAACTCTTGAACTGATAGCCGACGGCATTCATTTGCCCCCTACCCTTTTACGCTTAATTCTTAAATGCAAAAACCACGACAGCATTAGCCTGGTAACCGATAGTATGCGGGCGGCCGGCATGCCCAACGGCCCATCTATTCTTGGCAGCTTAAAAAATGGCAGCGAGGTAATTGTGGAGGATGGCATTGCCAAAATGCCCGACAGAAGCTGCTTTGCGGGCAGTGTGGCAACTGCCGATAGGCTGGTGCGGGTAATGGTGCAGCAGGCCGGCCTGCGCATAGAGCAGGCTGTGAAGATGATGAGCCTAAACCCCGCGAAGGTAATGGGCTACGATAAGCGCAAAGGTAGCTTGGAGGCAGGCAAAGACGCCGATCTCGTTGTTTTTGACCACGATATAACCGTGCAGCAGGTGTATGTAATGGGCGAAAAAATGCTAGGCTAGCGGGCGTGCCAAGCCCCCTTTCCCTTTAAACCCAAACACCCCACCGCCAAGCTTTGCCTTGGGGCGGGGTGCGTATATGCTTTCAAATATTGCTCATTTAGCCGGCTACCTGCCTTGAAACATGCCTTTCAAAAGTTGCAGGGCCTGTTTGGGTCCTTCGGCCTGGGCACAGGCAACAGGCTCGAAGCTAATGGTTTTGTCGTAGCCGTTTTGGGTAAGGCGGGTTAAAAAGCTGGCAAGTTCTTCAGAATATTGGGTGGTGGGCAGCCGTCTTTCCAGCTCGGAAACATGGATATGGTCGAGGTACTGTTTATATTGATGCAGATAGCCCATATCTTCGTTGTCGCGCAGCATGTGCACACTATCGGCTAAAAGCGTTACCCGGGGGTTGTTTACCGCCTGCACAACCTCCATGCCTTGGCGCAGCGAGGTAATAAAGTTGGCCTCCTTGGCCGAAATAGGCTCCATTACCAGCTGGATGTTGTACTTTTCCAACCGAGGGATGATGATATTGTTCAGCAGTGCGGTAATCTGTTCCAGCCCCTCAGCATAGCCCATGCCTTCGGGTAGGTCGCGCGCGGCCGAGCTGCCAAACACCACTTTGTAGGTACCCAGCGCAGCCATGCGGGCAAATGCGGTATCCAGGTAGTTTGTTATCAGGCCCGTATCGGCGGCTTTGCCCGCCAGCTTAATGCGCCCGGGGAACATGTTACAGGTAACGTCTGCCGCCAGGCCTATTTGCTTTAGGTACCCGCACAAATGGGTAAATTCGCTTTTTCCAAGTGCTTGGGTGGTCATTAAAGGGAATTCCACATAATCGTAGCCCCATGCCCGAATGTTATCGAGCAAGGGGTAGTCGATGGTACTATTAAAGTTATTTACAAAACCCGTGCAAAAACCATACCGCATATACATTCTCCTTTATACTTAGCTGGGCGGCTTACCCGTTTAGCAGCGCTTTTACCGCTGCTTTGCCGGAACTAAAACTATAAAACCAGAGGGCGGTTTCATGAAGCGAAAGAATAATATTGTCTATGTAATAACCCATATGGGCCCGGCCTCTATGATTTTAACAGAAAAAATTCTTGCAGGCATTGAAGATGCCGCCGCTAAACACCGCATGAGCATTCGGTATATAAACGACACCGCACATATTGGCGTAAAAAGTAAGACCGCCATCATTATAGGCGTAAAAAAGGCCTGGGTGCAGAACACCATTCAGCAGCTGCAGCTACTGGGCATCAAACCCGTGCTGGCGGGTGCGGAACGTTCCGATTTTGGTGAAAACATAAGTGGAGCAGGGTTTGCCCGGCAAACGCTGGTAGAGGAACTGGTAAAGTACTTTTTCTACGCGGGCCGCCGCCGCTTGGCCTCGGTAGGCCATGAATCGGCCGATGTAAACGACATTAAACGCATTCAGGCGTTTAAGAACATGGCGCACAGCTTGGGGCTTTCCATTAGCGATGATGATTTTTATACGCTGGACGGAGGCAGCCAAAACTGCATTCACCGCTTTTTGGAACAGGCCGGGCGATACGACGGTGCCATTTGCGTAAACGATTATGTAGCGCTACAGCTGGTGGAAGCTGCCAAAGAACAGGGCATTGCCGTTCCCGAACAGCTTTTTGTAGCCGGTTCGGGCAATATGCTGCTGGGCAGATGCATGGTGCCCTCGCTTACAACCACAACGCTGGATTATTATAATATCGGCATGCAATCGGTAAATATCTGCAAAATGTTAAGCCAAGATGCTTCAGTAGATACCGTAAGCATTATGGTGCCCTCTAAGCTAATATGCCGCGCCAGCACTGGCTACGAAACCCCTTCGCCCTCGGTGGCTCTGTACAGCCCGCTTCCGGCGGCGCACGCACGGCAAGAAGCCCCCGACGACCCCATGCGTTTACTAAAAAATTTGGAAATTTGCCTGCAGCAATGTGACGAATTAGACTATAAAATTTTAGATGGTATACTCAAAAATTTTAGCATTGACCAACTGGCCTACGGGGTTTTTGTATCTCCCGGAACGGTACACTACCGCCTGAAAAAGTTGTATCAAGCGGCGGGGGTTACGTCGAAAAGAGAGCTTATTATGCGGGCAAAACCATATTTGCAGAATATTAAGGGGGTGTTATATCAAAGCGAAGAACGGTAAAAAATCAATTATTTATATTAACACAACAGAAAATTCTTTGCAATACAATTTTTTTGAGCAAGTTCGACCGTAAATTTGTATTGTTGACATTTTTTTATCAGACTATACTATATAGTAAGGGTTTTATCCGCATCATTCAAAATTTAGGAGGAAACACCATGAAATTTGCAAAGAAATTGCTTTTGGCTGCTATGGCGCTGGTGCTTGTGCTCAGCATGGCCGCCTGTGGCACATCCACAACACCCCCCGCGAACGATTCTTCCAGCTCGGGTG
>CAYYOY010000017.1:0-13470 GCA_964473265.1 uncultured Oscillospiraceae bacterium | reverse complement strand
GTGCCTGCTCTTGCGAGGCAAACACCGAGGCAACTCTAGCTTCTCCACAGCCGGCTGTAAATGTCAAGGCAAACGCCAGCAAAGCGATACCGCAAGCAGTCGAAAGTCTGGTTGATTTGTGCATATGCTTTTCTCCTATTCTTGCACTATTATTGGAAATAGTATATCATAAGAATTGGTATGAATGGAAGCATTGCTCAAAAAAAATTTGTAAGAGCTGGTAATGGTTTGTAGCTTTGCCGGCAGGTGAACAAGAGAGAGGGGCAGTATGCTATGACACGCATATACTTTATTCGCCACGGAGAAAGCACCGCCAATGCCGAGGGCATTTTCCAAGGCATTTCCGATATGCCCCTAACCCAGCGTGGGCTGGTGCAGGGGGAACACCTTGCCAAGCATTTTGCAAGCATCCCGCTAGAGGCCATTTATGCCAGCCCGCTGATACGTGCGCAAAAAACTGCCCATCTGCTGGCAAGCCACCACCCCGGCCTTGCAGTGGTAACAGACCCTGCACTGCTGGAAGTTTCAGGCGGTAATCTGGAAGGGGTACCCATTGCCAAGCTGCAAACGCATTTTACCGAGGAACTGGACGTTTGGACCAACCGCCCATGGGTGCATGTGGCCCCCGGCGCTACCGACGGCGGCGTGCCCGGCGCTTATCTGCGCATGCAGGAAGTAATAGCCCGGCTGGTGAAGCAGCACCCCAACCAAACAGTTGCCATTGTGGCCCATGGCTTAATCTTACGCATTTTCAACTGCATTGCCAAGGGGCTGCAGCTAGAGCAGATGAATGAAATTGGCTGGGGAGAAAACACCTGCTACACCTGTGTAGATTTCGATGAAGCCTTAACCCCCACCCTAATAGCCCTGAACAAATGCAGCCATTTGCCGGCCGAGCTGCTCACTGCCGATCTATGGGGCCCGCCCGCCGCTGCCACAAACAACAATGAAACTTAGTTATATAATATGATACATACCGGCACACAGGCGCAGGCAGGGGTACGCCGCCTGCGTTTGCCATTGTGTAAACAAACCCAAAGGAGTGGGAAAACGTGAAAATTTTAGCGGTAGATTACGGCGACGCCCGCACTGGTCTGGCCTGCTGCGACCCCACCGAATTCTTAGCCTCACCCGCAGGCCTGATAACCGAATGGAACAGCCACCGCCTGGCCCAGCGCATTGCCGAAAAAGCACTGGAGCTGGGTTGTGGCGAAATTGTGCTGGGCCTGCCGCTGAATATGAACGGCAGCGAAGGCCCACGCGCGCAAAAGTGCCGTGAACTTGCCGGGCTGCTGGCGGAATTTTGCAGCCTGCCCGTGGTGCTATGGGATGAGCGCTGCTCCACAGTAACTGCCGCACAGCAGTTGGCCGAAAACGGCCGTTATGGTAAAAAACGCCGCCAGCGCATTGACGAGGCTGCGGCGGTGGTTATTTTAGAAAGCTATCTCGCTTCCAGAAAGCGTACGTAATGGGCTGTGGTAGGCTGCCGTGCGGCAGGGTTTGTAAGCCGGTGCACAGCGCAGCAACCCACCCGCCGCCCTTTGGCGAATTCTGCGCCTTAGGGGGCGGGCAAGGCCCGCATAGGGCTTTACCCGCCCCCTAAGGCAGCCGCCCGCAGGCGGCTATGCAAAAGCAAGGGAACGCCCGAAGGGGCGTTCCCTTGCTTTTGCATGCAGAATTCGCCAAAGGGCGGCGGGTGGGTTGCTGCGCCCCAGGGCAAGCAGAATTGGGTTTAAGTGTTATGTTCCTCTTACAGTGCAAAGAGCTCCCTAGCGTTCTTACAGGTGTAATCTAACAATGTTTGTGGCTCTACCCCCTGCGCCTGTGCCAGCGCGGCGGCGGTGTGGGGCAGCATGGTGCTATCGCAGCGTTTGCCGCGGTAGGGCTGAGGTGCCATATAGGGGCAATCGGTTTCTATTAGCAGGCGGTCCTGCGGAACAACCGCCGCTGCTTCCAGGCTGCGCCGCGCATTGGAAAAGGTAACCACCCCTGTAAACCCCAAATACATTCCCAGCTTTACAATTTCCTGTGCCAGCTCGGCTGAACCAGAAAAGCAGTGCACCACCCCGCGCGGGCGGTATTTTTGCAGCAGCTCCAGCGTGGGGGCATGGGCATCCCGGCTATGTATTACAACCGGCACGTCTAGCTGTACGGCAAGCGCCAGCTGGGCTTCAAAAACCGTAAGCTGGGTCTCGCGGGGGGAAAGGTCATAGTAATAATCCAGCCCTATCTCGCCCAGTGCTACCGCCTTGGGGTGGCGCAGCAGCTCTTCTATTTCGCTTAGATAGCCTTGCCCTGCAGCCCCCGCTTCATGCGGGTGCACCCCGGCCGAAAAATGCATGAATGGGTAGCGTTCGCTCAGTGCGCAGGCCGCTCTTGCGGTGGCAAGGTCGCTGGCGGCGTTCATTACCCCCACAATGCCCTGCGCGGGCAGGCCGGCCAGGAGAACATCCCGGTCGGTCTCAAAGCGCGGGTCATCATAATGCGCGTGGGAATCGTAAATGTTCCGGTACATGCAGGCCTCCTGTAGTGTAGTGGTGGGTTTAGCTCCGGCTGCCTTCCCCGGCCTGCTGCACAACCAGCCGGTTGTAGGGAATGGCAATGCCATTTTCATCAAAGGTCTGCTTTACCAAGCCTAAAATTTTGCGCTCGGCGGCATATTGCTGGCCTTCCTTGCAGGCGATTTGCAGCTTTATATACATACAGCTTTCGCCAAAGCGGCTTATGCCCAGCACGGCAGGCAGGCCGGCAAGCTCGGCAAAGTTTTCGGCTGCTTTGGCAAACTGGGGTTCCAGCAGCTCGGTAATGTGGGGTAGCGTTTGTTCGTAGCCTACGGGAATTTCCAAGTAGATGCTTCTATCGCCCCTGGCGTGGTTGAGCACGGTGCTTACCGAGCCGTTGGGAATGCTGTATAAATCGCCTTCAAAGGTGCGTATCTTGGTGGAGCGCAGGCCCAGATACTCCACCCGGCCCAGTGTCCCTTCCAGGGTAACCAGGTCGCCCACCGAGTAGTAGTCTTCCATAAGCATGAAGAAGCCGCTAATAATATCTTTCACTAAGCTTTGGGCACCGAAACCCACTACTACCGAGGCAAGCCCGGCGGTGGCCAGCAGCGCCGAGGGGTTAATGCCCAGCACCGCCTTCATTCCAATAAGCAGGCTTATAAAAATAAGCCCATAGCGTATTAAGTTAATAAGCAAAATGGTAAGCGATGCATTTTCGGCACCTTTGCCGTAGCGGCGCACCAGCACCCGGCGCACCGTGCGGCAAAGCAGGCGTACCAACAGGGTGGTGCAAACCACCAGTAGCACCACCACTAGGGCTTTTTCCATCAGCGCGTCCAGCCAGCCCTCGGGAAATATTTTTTCAACCAATTTGGCGGCGGGGGCCGAAAGGGATGCGGGAACAAACCGGTACATAGGCGCTCCTCTGCCAGCTAGGCGCTGGGCTTGAAGGTTAAGCTTGCGGGGACAGAGGCACGGGGGTAGCGCTGCGAGCTTGCAGGCACCTCTAGCACATAAATATCCACTATGCGGCGGCTATTGAGCACGCTTTCTGCATAAGTGGGGTAAAAAAGGTCTACATCTATTACGCCTTGCACCAGGCCGGTGCCGGTATCATTGGCAATGGCATAGCCGTATACAAAGCCACGGTCGGCTGTTTGAATATAGAACTTGGTGCCATAGGGGAACTGGCTGGAGCGCACGGCCACCGTGCCGGCAAAACAGCGCATACCGCTGGCACCCCAGGTGCCGGTGCGGCCGGAATAGCCCGTGGCTACCTGGTTGTGCAGCACATACAGGTAGTTGATAGGCACGCCCTTTTCATCCAGTGGGTAGTGTGCGCTAAAATCCAACGTGGAAATTTCACTGCCGTCCCCTACCAGCGTTACGGCATGTACGGGCTGGCGCACAATGTCGGTAGAAATAAGCTCACGCTCATGTAGGCGACCATCCACAATATAATCGGCATACAGCGAAACCTGCGTGCCGTCTTGCCCGGGGGTAAGCAGACGAGTGCGGCCCTTGCCAATAAGCGAAGTAGACTTAAGCTGATAATCGAAGGCAACGGGGGTAACTTCTGTTACGGTTTGATATTCCACACGGTGGAAAACTATGTCATCACCCGGCTCTAGCCCTTTATCCAGAGGTAGGTTGGTAAGGTCGTTGCTGTCCATTTCAATGCCGGCATCCTGCAGCAGGGAATAAACGGTACCGCCGGTTTTTTGGTAGGTACGGGTGTTGCCGTCGGCCGTAAGGCTAACTTCAAAGGCACGGTCTATTTTTATTTCAGAGTAGTTGTCCTGCACCTGGCGGGCAGAAATTTCGTCGTGGGGGTTTGGGGGGGGGCCGCCGGCCGCAGTAATAATTTCGGCTGCAGAGCGGCGTGTGGTAAAGGCCACCGCGGTAGTGGCACCGTCTACAATATACACGGTGGACGCCATGCTGGAAACGGTAAGCACGGCGCCTGCCGAAAACACCCACAACAGGCTAAGGGCAAACATGCGCGAAGCGGCAAAACGGCGCAGGGCCAAAAGTGCCGTATATAGCTTTGACATTTACATCTCCTCTTTGGTTGAACATCTGGTGTTGGCTGTTGCTGCCGGGCTGCCGGCGAGGTTGTGCGGTTATTATAGGTAAATCTGGGAGATATGTCAAGAAATGGGCAAAATATCGGTAAAAACCAGCCCCCAAAAAGCCCTGAAAATCGCCAATTTGCTTGGAATATTAACGAGTTTAGGCAGCATTCTTATTGCGGTATTTGTGCACAAGCACAAAAATCTTAGTTTTTTTAGTCATCTTAAGAAACCCTGTTCCATTGCTCGGTAAATATTGGGTAAAAGGGAGGCGCAGGTAGGTTGGTAGCCGCCCCGCAAAAGCCGCAAAACCCCACAGGTGCAGCACGCAACCTGTGGGGTTTTGCTCTATCTATGCCCTTGTCTTAAACCTTAGATAATAATGCAGATAAGACCGGAGCAACCTTCGTTAATGACACGCTCGATGGTTTCCTGCAGTTTAATGCGGGCGTCGCCCGGCATGCGATACAGCTTGTTGTGCAGGCCTTCGTTCACCAGCTCGTGCAGGCTCTTGCCGAAGATGTTGGAATCCCAAATTTTTTGTGGGTCTTCCTCAAATTCGCGCATAAGGTAATGCACCAACTCTTCGGACTGTTTTTCGCTGCCCACAATGGGGCTAACCTCGGTGGTAATATCGGCCCGCATCATGTGTATAGAAGGTGCCGAAGCCCGCAGGCGCACACCGTAGCGGCCGCCCTGCTTTACAATTTCGGGCTCTTCCAGCGAAAGCTCTTCCAGCGCCGGCATAACAATGCCGTAGCCGGTAGCCTGCACTTCTTCCAGAGCACCGCGCAGTTTATCGTATTTGCGCTTGGTTTCGGCCAGCTCAATCATGGTAGGCATCAGGCCCGATTCACCGTCAATTTCCAGCCCGGTGGCTTCACCCAAAATTCGGTAAAACAGCTGGTGTGGAATTTGCAGGTTTACCCGTGCGCTGCCGCTGCCCAAGTCTACCGAATGCAGGGCAACGTTGTTAATAAACTCGCACTGGTTTAGGTCACCCATATGGCTTGCCACTTGGCCAATTTTATGCAGGTTACCGGCACACTTGCGCACCGAAGCATAAATGGCTGTTTTCAGCCAATGGCCGGCTTCGAGGCTCATAATCCAGCCGGGCAGGTCGAAGCCTACTTCCTTTACGGGGAATTCGTAGAGCACCTTAGCCAGAATACGGCGGATGTCGTCTTCCTCCAGCTCCAGGCAGTTCACCGCCAGCACCGGCACCTTATAGCGTTCTTCCAAATGCTCGCGCATTTGCTGGGCATTGGGGGCCTTGGGGTTTTGGCAGTTAAGCAGCACCACAAAGGGTTTATCAATTTCCTTCAGCTCGGCAACCACGCGCTCTTCGGCTTCTTCATATTCGGCGCGGGGAATATCGCTGATAGAGCCGTCGGTGGTAACCACAAGGCCAATGGTACTATGCTCGGTAATTACCTTGCGGGTGCCAATTTCGGCCGCCATATTAAAGGGAATTTCCTTATCAAACCAAGGGGTCATAATCATGCGGGGTTGGTCGTTTTCAATGTAGCCCAGCGAGCTGGGCACAATGTAGCCCACACAATCGATGAGCCGCACGTTAAAGGAAGCAGAGGGGTCGAGGTTAATTTCTACTGCTTCTTCGGGAATAAACTTGGGCTCGGTAGTCATAATGGTTTTTCCGGCGGCCGATTGCGGCAGCTCGTCGGTGGCGCGTTCGCGCCGGTAGTCACTTTCAATGTTGGGAATAACCAAGCGTTCCATAAAGCGTTTAATGAAGGTGGATTTTCCCGTGCGCACCGGTCCCACCACGCCTATGTAAATGTCGCCCTCGGTGCGCAAGGCGATGTCCTTGTATATGCTGCTGCTTTCCAACGATGAGTCCCCCTTTTCTGTTGATGGCTGCCCTTAAAGCACCGGGATAATGAGCATGGTGCGGCCGTCGGCATTTTCACTTTCCATATCGTTTTCTTCCATAATGTACTGGGTGCTGGTGTTGTAGCGCTTGGCAATATCCCACAGGCCTTCGCCTTCGTCGGCCAGGTAGATATACAGCCCGCCGGGCACCGGCCGTTGTTTTTCCTTGCGCTGGTCGAGGTTAATTTCGCAAATAGCCTGGGTGCGCATATGCGAGTAGATACAGCCCGAAAGCTGGCATTCGCAGCGCAGCTCCACGCGTCCGGCGCTCATGGCATAGGTGCAGGAAACCACCCGCAGAAGGGGCTCGAAGGTGGGGTTTTCGCAATCTCCCGGCAGGGTTACCATGTCTTCAAAATCTAATATTTTATCCATGTAGGCAGGCTGGCCGTCGGGTGCCATATACAGCAGGCTTATGCACAGCCTACCGGTAACGTTTACGCAGCCCTCGCTCATGCGGGCAGCGTAACTTTCCACCCTTGCCCAGCAATCTATTACTTCGTCGCAGCCCTCAGGAAGGTCGAGACATTCTTTTTGTACAAAGGGTTTTTCCACCACCTGCACCAGGCGCAGCAGGTTTACGGCTTTGCTTTGGCTGGTGCACTCGTAGCGGGTAGAGTAACAATCGGCTATGCAGCTTACCTCGCAAGTTTTGTGCACCCGAATATCGGCCGAGAGCATCATTTCGGCGGCTATAAGCTTATCTTCCCCGTCCGAATTGCTGCGGGCCTCGCAGGTGCAGGCACAGACATGCAGGCTTACATGGGCTGTGCAGCCTTCTTCGGCACCGGCGATATCTGCCATTTGGTTTATGGGCAGAGCGTATTCCATCATATCGCAGCGGTCGCCGGTGGTTTGGTAGAGCACCTTAAGGGCAACCTCACCCTTTACACTTACCTTACCGGCCACTACACGGCTATCCATAAGGTGGGGGTAGGTATCTACCCGCAGAATATGCCCCACCGGCTGCTTGCCGTAGCCAATTTCAAGCTCTTCTGAAAGGCTGAAGCTCTTGGTGGTTTGGCTTACAATGCGGGTGCAGTTGCGGGCGTTGCGCCGCAGCTGTACGCCACAGCCATCGGCACAGGCCACCAGCGTTTCTTCGCGCACGTTTATTACCTTTACCGCCATGCTTACAGCACCGCGGAAATCTAGCCGCCGGGCAGTTACGGCACGGCAGTTGATATAGTCGGTAGTGGCGTGGCAATTTACAATGGGGGTGGCAGCATCGCTTCGCAGATCCACCGTGCGGGAAAAGGGCACTTTATATTCTACCGTTCGCAGGCCGCCGCCCTGGGGTGCATAGTGCAGGGTAATCTGGCCCACGCCCTCTACCACCAGCCGGTTTTGGCTTACCACCGAAGAAAGGATGGCTGGCGAGAGAGTACATTTTAATATCCTGCCAATGTCGGGCAGATAATCGGGCAGCAGCACGTCACATTCCACCGCCTGCTCCAGGCCGGTGTCCAGCAGGGTTTCATTTATAAACACGGGCTGCCTGCTAACGCTTAAATCCATAGGGCTTCCTCTCCTTACATCGTTTTCAATTTAGATATATTCAAAGCTTGGACGAGATATGCTTTTCGAAAGCAGGCTTTGGGCTTGGATGTGTGCTGCACACTAAATTTATATGCGCCCATATTCCACCCAAGCCTTGCTGTTTTTATAATGCGGCTTTTGATTCTTTTCCAAACAGCATTTGAGGAATGAAAACTTCGTTTATAGCTGGTGTATTAAGCAATACTAATGAATAATGAGGTGTTAATTATGGACGCAAGCCAATATGAAAAGTACCGTATGCTGGGGCTCAATATTGCATATTACAGAAAGCTACGCGGCTATACGCAGCTAAGGCTGGCGGAACTGCTTCAAATTGACAGAACCCATATGGGCAACATTGAGCTTGCTACTTCGGGTGTATCGCTGGACATACTTTTTCGTCTTTCAGATATTTTACAAGTTCCGGTATATAAATTTTTTGAATTTCGCCAATAGTTTTTCTTGCAAGCATAGCCGGCGGGGCGGGCGAATTCTGCGCGTAGAGAGAGGGGAAAAGCCGGCTGGCTTTTCCCCTCTCTCTACGCAAGCCGCTGTAGGCGGCTATGAAAAAGCAAGCAAACGCCCACCGGCCGTTTGCTTGCTTTTTCAGCAGAATTCGCCATACCCCGCCGGTCGTTTTTTGGCTCTTTTTGCCCTGTGTTTGCTAAGAATAGCGAATTGTTCTTGTATGGCGGACACACTTAGGCAAAACATCTATATTTTAAGTACATAAGCCAGCAAAATTCATCATTCTATTGCACATAAAGCAAACCTATATTATAATGTGAGTATTTTCAGCCCCGTTGTGGGCCCGGGCTTACAAAGAAAATATTTTAGGAGGTATGGCATGAGCTTTACAGATTGGGTTGTTCTAGTTAATGGGAAAATAAACGACATTGTTTGGGGTCCCCCCATGCTGGTGCTGTTGGTGGGTACAGGTATCTTTCTAACACTGGCTACCGGCTTCTTCCAGGTTACCCATATGGGCAAGGTTTGGCGCAGTACGCTGGGTAGCCTTTTCAGTGGCAAAAACGCCCGCAAGGAAGGGGATAAAAACATTACCCCCTTTCAGGCGGTAACCACCGCGCTGGCTGCCACGGTAGGAACCGGTAACGTGGCGGGTGTGGCAACGGCCATTGTTTCGGGCGGCCCGGGCGCCGTATTTTGGATGTGGTTTTCAGCCTTCTTTGGCATGATTACCAAGTATGCCGAGGTTGTGCTGGCACTGCAGTACCGTGAAAAAGATAAAAACGGCCTGCACTACGGCGGCCCCATGTATTACATAGAAAAGGGCCTGCGGGCCAAATGGCTGGCCGTGCTCTTCGCGCTATTTGCCGTTATTGCCAGTTTTGGCATAGGCAACATGCTGCAGGCCAATTCCATTGCTTCGTCCATGGAAGCAACCTTTCAAGTTAACCCGATGATTACCGGCATTGCCATTATGCTAATTACCGCCATGGTAATTGTGGGGGGTATTTCCTCCATTGCCAAGGTTACGGAAAAGCTCATCCCCTTTATGGCAGTGTTTTATGTTGTGGGTGCGGTTGTAGCCATTGTGTGGAACTTACCGGCCATCCCCTCTACTTTTTCTCTTATCTTTAAAGAAGCCTTCAGCATGCGTGCAGTGGGCGGTGGTATCATGGGCTATGTAGTTACCCAAGCCATGCGCTACGGCTTTGCCCGCGGTGTTTTCTCCAACGAAGCCGGCTTAGGCTCTGCACCCATTGCGCACGCCGCTTCCAGCTCGAACAACCCGGTAAAGCAGGGCATGTGGGGCATTTTCGAAGTGTTTGTAGACACCATTGTAATGTGCAGCCTTACCGCACTGGTTATTCTTACCTCTGGCCTGCTGCCGGGCGTAGAGCTTTCGGGCGCGCCGCTTACCTCGGCTGCTTTCTCGCAGCACTTTGGCAGCCTAGGGGGCGTTTTCGTAACGCTTTCTATTATCTTCTTTGCTCTTTCCACCATTCTGGGCTGGAGCTACTACGGCGAGCGCTGTGTAGCCTACCTGTTTGGCGAAAACAACCGCATTGCCAGCTTTATTTACAAGGCAGTGTTCTTGTTTATGATTATTATAGGCTCGGTAGGCGGCCTAGAACTGCTGTGGGATATTGCAGATACCCTCAACGGCATGATGGCCATTCCCAACCTAATTGCTCTGCTGGCGCTTAGTCCGGTGGTGCTGCGGCTTACAAAGCGTTTTTTAGAGAACCCTAAATCTGTGGAACTGCACGATTAATATATCCTTTCCAACCGCCGGACGGTGGCTGCTTTATGGCAGCTGCCGTCCGGTTGCCTATTTTTGGGTTTTTCTTGCTTCACTGCCTGTTTCGTGCTACAATAAGCCAGTATTTTAAATGGTGAGGAGCATCACTATGCCTGTAAGCAAGCTACATCTGCCTACCCACTATCTTTGCAAGCTTTCCATACTCGAAACCGAAATTGCTCTAAAACTGGTAAAGGATGTTTTCGAGCGTAACCTAGCTACGGCTCTGGAGCTTACCCGTGTTTCAGCCCCGCTGTTTGTGCGGCCCGAAACCGGCCTGAATGATGACCTTAACGGCGTGGAGCGCCCTGTGCAGTTCGATATTCTGGATATTGCAGCCGACGTGCAAATTGTGCAGTCGCTGGCTAAGTGGAAGCGTATGGCTCTGCGCAGCTACGGCTTTAAACCCGGCACCGGCCTTTACACCGATATGAACGCCATTCGGCGGGATGAAGAGCTGGATAACCTGCATTCGGTGTATGTGGACCAGTGGGACTGGGAACGTGTAATTACCCCTGAAGAGCGCAACCGTGAATTCCTTATGGGGGTAGTGCGCAAAATATTTGCAGCACTGCAAGAAACCCAGCGTGCCGTACGCCACCAATTTCCACAGCTTGGGTGCAACATTCCCGAAGATATTACCTTTATTACCACCACCGAGCTGGCCGAACGCTACCCCGGCCTTACCCCCAAGCAGCGCGAGGACGCCGCTGCCAAAGAGCATGGCGCTATTTTCCTTATGCAAATTGGTGGTGCCCTGGCCAACGGCAAACCCCACGACGGCCGCGCGCCCGACTATGACGACTGGAGCCTCAACGGCGATATTATCATCTGGTACGAGCTGCTGGGCCGCTCCATAGAGCTTTCTTCCATGGGCATTCGGGTAGACCCCGCAAGCCTGCAGCGCCAGCTGGAGCTGGCCGGCTGCCCCCAACGTGCCGGCCTGCCCTTCCACAGTGCACTGCTGGCCGGCCGGTTGCCGCTTACCATTGGCGGGGGCATTGGACAATCGCGCATGTGCATGGTAATGCTGGATAAAGCCCACATTGGCGAGGTGCAGGCTTCTGTCTGGCCCGAGGATATGTTGGACGTCTGCGCTGCCAACGGCATACATTTATTATAAATACCCCGGAGCATTCCGGTTTAGGAGGAGTTATGCCGCAGGTTTTATATAACAGCAGGGATACCTTCCACAAAAACCCCTTCGGCGCAGTGCCGGTGGGGCAGCAGGTGGAATTCCGGCTGGGGTTCCCCAAGTTTTACGAGCCCCACCTCAAGCTGCTGGTATATTCCGATACCAACCCCAACGAACCCTTTGATGTGGTATATGCCACGCTGGATAGCTGGGATAACGACTACGACTACCGGGTGTGCCGCTTTACGCCCCAGCAGCACGGGGTGTATTTCTATTGCTTTGAAGCCGAGGTAGATTTTGCCCGCCACCGCATTACCCGGGGCGAAAGCAGCCGTGCCTGCCTGGATGGCAGCGGCCTATGGCAGCTAACGGTGTACGACCCGCCTGCCCAAGGCGAACAAAATACCCTAACCGGCGGGCTGATGTACCAAATTTTCCCCGACCGGTTTGCCAATTCCGGCAGCCCTAAGCAAAATGTGCCTGCCGACCGCCAGCTGCGCGACGATTGGGGCGCTCTGCCCAAGTATACCCCCGACCCCGACGGCATCTACCGCCCTGACGATTATTTCGGTGGCGACCTGCCCGGCATTACCCAAAAGCTGCCCTATTTAGCCTCGCTGGGGGTTACGCTGCTTTACCTTAACCCCATTTTTGAGGCACATGCCAACCACCGCTACAACACGGCCGATTATAAAGCTATCGACCCTTTGCTGGGCACCGAGCAAGATTTTATTACCCTTTGCGAAACCGCCAAGCAGCATGGCATTTCCGTTATGCTGGACGGTGTATTTTCCCACACCGGCAGCGACAGCCGCTATTTTAACAAAGAAGGCCGCTATGGTTATGGCGGTGCCTACCGCACACAGGATAGCAGCTATTCCAGCTGGTACAATTTCTACCACTGGCCCGAAAGCTACGAAAGCTGGTGGGGCTTTGCCACCCTGCCCAATGTCTGCGAAACCACGCCCCATTACCTGGAGTTCATCTGCGGGGCAGATGGTGTTGCCCGCCACTGGTTGCGGCTGGGGGCTTCCGGCTGGCGGCTGGACGTGGCCGATGAACTGCCCGACGGCTTTTTAGATGCCTTTTATCGGGCCGTAAAGGCCGAAAACCCTCAGGCCGCTGTGCTGGGCGAGGTTTGGGAAGATGCCTCCAATAAGTGGGCCTACGGCCAGCGCCGGCGCTACCTGCTGGGTGGCCAGTTGGATAGCGTGATGAACTACCCCTTCCGCAACGCCATTTTCGCCCTTATTAAGGATGGCAACGCCACCCTTTGCCGTGAAATGCTGCTTACAATTGTAGAAAATTACCCCCGCCATGTGGTAAACAGCCTGATGAACATGCTTTCCAGCCACGATGTTGGCCGGGCCATTACCATGCTGGGCGGGCCGCCTGCCGGTGGGTACGACCGTATTTGGCAGGCCCAGCACAATACCCTTACCCCCGAGCAATACAGCCGTGGCAAACTGTTGTTTATGCTGGCCTCGGTTATGCAATACACCCTGCCCGGCACCCCCAGCCTTTACTATGGCGACGAAGCAGGCCTTTATGGGTATTCCGACCCCTTTAACCGCGGTTGCTACCCCTGGGGCCAGGAAGATACCCACCTGCTGGAGCACTTTGCAAAACTGGGGGCGCTGCGCCGCCACCCGCTGTTTACGCAGGCTTCGTTTGTGCCGCTACAGTTTGAGGGCAGCTTTGCCGCCTACCTGCGCGAAGACACCGCCGGCCGTGCCTTTGTAGCCATAAACGCCGGGCAAGAGCCCCAGCCGCTGCAGCTGCCCCAGGGCTTTGCCCCGCAGCCTGCTCTGCTGTGTGGCGAGCTGGCAGAGGGTGTGTTGGGTGCATATTCTGCCGTGGTGTTTATAGCGGACGTACAGAAATAGCGGCAGCGGGGTAAAAACCGCCATGCTACGCCCAAGCCTTGTAGCCTTAAAAATAACCAAAAAAGCTTGACAGTCTGCCATTTTTTGTGGTAGACTGTTTTTACCTCTGTAAGGGGTGTATTTTTGTTGTGCAAAATTTTGCTCTTATAATAGAGCAAATTTTACGGCAAAGCAC
>CAYYOY010000016.1:0-13475 GCA_964473265.1 uncultured Oscillospiraceae bacterium | reverse complement strand
CAATAATTTATCGTTGTGAGGGATTGCGAAAGCATAAATGAACACAAATGCCGAAATACCAAACAATATCAAACAGAAATGCTGCAAAAAACAGTCAAAAAAATGATTGTATTTTTTTGACTTGTCTGCTATACTATTAAACATGCAGACCTTGACAAACTGCGAAGAAAGGTGGAATAGCAAATGGCAGACGTACAGGGCGTAAACACAGCCAGCACCGGAGGAATTGACGGCAGCAAAAACTTCTACACCGATGTGCCGGCCAAGAAAACACAATTCCATGTAAAGGGAATGGACAACGTGGAATGGGGCATGAAGGATAGACTTTCGCGTATCTTCAACCCCAAGAGCGGCAACACACTTATGCTGGCCTTTGACCATGGCTACATAATGGGCGCAACCACCGGCCTGGAGCGGCTGGATATTGTAATTCCCGCTCTGGCAGAGGACATAGACGTATTCATGTGCACCCGGGGCGCGCTGCGCTCTTGCGTACCGCCCACCTTTAACAAGGGTGTTGCGCTGCGTTGCACCGCCGGCAGCACCATTCTTGCCGACGATGTTACCCACGAAGTAATTGGCGTAGACATTGAAGAAGCCATTCGCCTGAATGCCAGCTGCATGGCGATACAGACCTTCATTGGCTCGGACGAAGAGAAGAGCTCGCTGACCAACCTGGTAAAGACCCTTGATGCAGGCAACCGCTATGGTATTCCCACATTGGGCGTAGTTGCGGTAGGCAAGCAAATGGCCCGTACCTCTAAGTTCTTCCTGCTGGCCACCCGCGTGCTGGCCGAGCTGGGCGCACAAATTATTAAAACCTACTACTGCGAAGATTTTGATAAGATTACCGCTGCCTGCCCCGTGCCCATTGTAATTGCCGGCGGCAAAACCCTGCCCGAAGACCAAGCCCTTACCATGGCCTACCAGGCTATTCAGGACGGTGCCAACGGTGTGGATATGGGCCGTAACATCTTCCAGGCGGCCAACCCCAGCGCTATGGCAAAGGCTGTGGCCAAGGTGGTACACGTAGGCTTTACCGATAAGAAGGCCTACGAATTCTACCTGGATATTAAATAAGCGAATACTGTTAGTAGGGGCGGCCGTACGGCCGCCCCTGTTTTTATATGTGTGGGTGTGAGCTACCCCCACTATATGGGCCCGCAAAGCCTGCAGGCTTGTGGGGAAAAAGCGCGGCACGCCCTAAAAGTAAGCTTTTAGGGCGTGCCAAAACAATAAGCTACTGTGTTTTTTGTGCCAGGGTGAGGCCCAGCTCGGCCAGGCTTTTGGCGTCCACCGGGCTGGGGCAGGCTGTCATTAATTCGCTGGCGTTCTGCACCTTGGGGAAGGCGATTACATCGCGTATGCTTTCGCGGCCCAGCATGAGCATTACCAGGCGGTCCAACCCAAAGGCCATGCCGCCATGGGGCGGTACGCCATACTTAAAGGCATCCAGCAGGAAGCCGAAGCGGGCATAGGCTTCTTCTTTAGTAAAGCCCAGTGCCGCGAACATTTGCCATTGCAGCTCGGGCTGGCTTATGCGGATAGACCCACCGCCCACCTCGCAGCCGTTGAGCACAAGGTCGTAGGCCAGGGCGTGGCAAGCGCCGGGGTCGGTAGTCAGTTTTTCTATATCCTCGGGCTTGGGGGAGGTAAAGGGGTGGTGCTTGGCTACATAGCGGTTTTCCTCGCTGTTGTGCTCAAACAGGGGGAAATCGGTAACCCACAGCAGGTCGTAGCTGTTTTCTGGAATGAGCGAAAGGCGTTTTGCCAGCTCAATGCGCAGCGCACCCAAAGCATCGAACACCACGGCATTGTCGGCATCGGCCACCAGCAACAGTACGTCGCCGGTTTGTGCACCCAGCGCCTGGCGAACCGCCTGCACTTCCTCGGGTGTGAGGAATTTTTCAAACGACGAGCTTTCGCCTTCGGCTGTAAGGCGGGTGAAGGCCAGACCCTTGGCCTTGTAGGTTTTTACATGCTCGGTAAGAGCGTCTATGCTCTTACGGGTGAGCGTTTCGGCAGCCCCCGGCACACGAATGCCCCGCACGCTGCCGCCCCCGGCAATGGCCCCCGCAAACACCTGGAAAGAGGTGCCTGCCAGCAGGGAAGAAAGGTCGCAAAGCTCGAGGCCAAAGCGGGTATCGGGCTTATCCGAGCCATAGCGTTCCATGGCTTCGGCATAAGGCATACGGCGGAAAGGGGTGTTAAGCTCTACCCCCAGCACCTCGGCAAACACGGCCTTCATAAAGCCTTCGTTGGTGGTCATTACATCATCCTGGGTAACAAAGCTCATCTCAAGGTCTATCTGGGTGAATTCCGGCTGGCGGTCGGCGCGCAGGTCTTCGTCGCGGAAGCAGCGGGCCACCTGCATGTAGCGGTCGTAGCCCGCCAGCATAAGCAGCTGCTTGTAGAGCTGGGGCGATTGCGGCAGTGCGTAAAAGCTGCCGTGGTGAATGCGCGAGGGCACAAGGTAATCGCGCGCGCCCTCGGGGGTGCTGCCAATGAGAATGGGGGTTTCTACCTCGAGAAAGCCGGCTTTATCGTAATAATCGCGCGCACACTTAACAATGCGGTGGCGCACTTGCAGCGCACGCTGCATTTCGCCCCGGCGAAGGTCGAGATACCGATACTTCAGGCGCAGCTCGTCCTTTACATTGGTAGTTTCGGTAATTTCAAAGGGCGGGGTTTCGGCTTTAGAAAGCACCCGCAGCTCGGTTACATATAGCTCTAGGCTGCCGGTTTTCAGCTCGGTGTTTACGGCTTCACGCTTGCGCAGGCTGCCCTTAGCCATAAGCACATATTCGCTGTGCACCCCGGTGGCTTTTTCAAAGGCCTCGCGGGGTGTTTTTTCGTCTAAGGCAAGCTGCAGAATACCGCTGCGGTCGCGCAGGTCTATAAACATGAGGTTGCCTAGGTTGCGCAGTTTTTGCACCCAGCCGCATACGGTAATTTCACTGCCAACGTCGCTTTCCAGCACTTCGCCGCAGTAGTGGGTGCGCCGCAGGCCGGCCATGCTATCAGACATTTTCGTTCCTCCTGTTTGCTTGTATTACTTCTAGTATAGTATTGGCAAAATATTCACCAAGAGTTATTTCTGTAGTTTGGCCGGTGGCCATGTGCTTGAGCTGTGCGCTACCGGCTGCCAGCTCGCTTTCGCCCAGCACCAGTGTATAGTTGCAGCCGGTTTTATCGGCATATTTCATCTGTGCCTTAATGGAGCGGCCCATTAGGTCGGTTTGGGCCGAAATGCCGGCACGGCGCAACAGGCCGGTAAGGCGGGCGGCCTCGCGCTCCGCGGCTTCGCCCATAGGGGCAAGGTAAACCTCGCAGCCCGGCGCAGGGGGGGTAGATGCATTTTGGGCTTCCAGCACCAGTAGCAGGCGTTCCAGCCCCATGGCAAAACCCAAGCCGGGGGTGGGGGCTCCGCCCAGTGTTTCCACCAGGCCGTCGTACCGGCCACCGCCGCAAACGGCAGCCTGTGCGCCAATTTCGCCCGAGGTAAATTCAAACACCGTGCGGGTGTAATAATCCAGCCCGCGCACAATTTGCGGGTCTACCGTGTAGGGAATATCAAGGGTGTTGAGCAAAGCTTGCAGTTGGGCAAAGTGGTCGGCACATTCCTCGCACAAATGGTCTAGAATAACAGGTGCCCCGGCGGCCAGTTCGCCGCAGTCGGGGTTTTTGCAATCCAGAATGCGCAGGGGGTTGGTTTCCAACCGGCCCTGGCAAGTGGGGCAGAGCTGCTCGCGGCGGCTTTCAAAATATGCAGCCAACGCCTTGTGGTAGGCCGGGCGGCAGGCCGGGCAGCCAATGGAGTTTATGGCCAGCGTAAGGTTTTTCAGCCCCAATTCGGTAAGGCAATGCTGCGCCAGGGCGATCACCTCGGCGTCGGCCGAGGGGGCTTTTGCCCCGAAAAGCTCCACCCCAAACTGGTGGAATTCCCGCAGGCGGCCTGCCTGGGGCTTTTCGTAGCGGAAACAGGAAAGCAGGTAGCCCACCCGCAAGGGCAGCGCTTCGCCCAACAGGCCATGTTCCAGCAGGGCGCGCACTGTACCGGCTGTTCCCTCGGGCCGCAGGGTAATAGAACGGTTGCCTTTATCTAAAAAGGTATACATTTCTTTTTGCACTACATCGGTAGCGTCGCCCACGCCACGGCAAAACAGCTCGGTGTGTTCAAAGGTGGGCAGGCGCAGCTCGCGAAAGCCGTAGAGCTCGGCGGTGCGCAGCAGGCTACGCTCCAACCACTGCCAGCGGTGGCTTTGCGCGGGAAGAACATCCTGCGTGCCGCGCGGGGCTTGGTTTAGTTTGGACATCCGGTTGGCTCCTTTCAAAATGCAGGCTGCACTACAGCCGGTTCATTACCATGCCCGAAATGAGCTTGGGGTAAAAGTAGGTAGATTTTTGGGGCATTTTTTCGCCTGCGGCAGCCACCTGGGCAATTTGCTCTACCCGTGTGGGGTTGAGCAGCAGTGCGCACTGCGCCGCACCCGAGCGCACCTGTTCAATGGCTTGGGCGGCGTCGCGCGTGTAGGTAAGGTTTTTTTGGCCGGCCATGTTTTGTTTATCAATGCCCAGCAGCGGTTCCAGAATAAGGCTGTGCAGCACGGCAACGTCCAGCCCGCGGTAGGCTGGCGATTTTTCGGCACAGCAGGCCGCCATGCCCTCCGGGCCGCGTAGAGTGAGCTGGTAGTATTCTTCGCCACCTATATACAGCGCAAAGGCCGTTTGCTGTTGGGCATAGCAGCTTTCCAGCAGGGTGGTCATCTGAGAAGCGGGGTCGCCGCCTGTAAGGCTGTGGCGGGTTATGGTAAAGTGTGTTTCGCAGCCGGCCAGCAGTGCCTGGGGCGAAAAGCCCGGCAGGTTGGCCAGCACCCGGTGGGTGGGAAAGACCACCAGGCCTTCTTGTTCCAAACTGGCCAAGAACATGAGCACGCTGTCGCCCTTGGGGGCGGCAACGCCCTGTTCGCGCAACTGGCGGCGGTGGTTTAGGGCGGTTTCATAACGGTGGTGGCCATCGGCAATGTAGAGTTTTTCGTGGGCCATGGCGGCGGTAATCTGGGCGCAGAGGGTGGGGTCATCCAGCACCCACAGGCTGTGGGTAACGCCCTCACTATCGGTTATCTCTTGGTGGGGGGGCTGTTGGGCCTGTTGTTCCAGCAGGGGTTGCAAGTTGGCCTGCTTATCTAGGTAGAGAGAATAAATAGGGCTAAGGTTGCAGCCGGTGGCCTCCAGCAGGCGCAGGCGGTCTTCCTTGGCCTTCGAAAGGGTTTCTTCATGCGGTAGCACAACACCCGCCGAAAATTCCTCCAGTTCCACCAGGCAGCCCAGTGCCAAAAAGTGGTAGGGCCGGCCTTGCACCGCAAAGCCCACCCGGTAAAGGTAGAAGGCGGGGCGTTCATCGCAGGCCAGCAGGCCCTCGGCCAGCCAAGCTTGCAGCAACTCGCCTGCTTGTGCGTAGGGGTTGGCAGCGCCCGAAAGCCCGGGCAGTTCCAACCGCACCAGGTTGTAGGGGTTGGCCTGACAGAGCTGCTCATATTGTTGTGGGCTAATAATATCGTAAGGCGGGCAGACAAGGCTTTCCAGCCTGCCTGCCTTGGGGGTGTAGCGCAGAGCCTTTAGAGGTTTTACTTGGGCCAATTGCTGCACAACCTTTCTTTGTTTGCTGTGGTGTTAAAATAACCTAGTTTCGTTATAAATATAAGCGAAATTATTCTAGCACAAATGCCTGTGTTTTACCAGTAGCTACCCAAAAAATTGCGTCTTTCTGCCAGCCCGGCATGTCTTTTTATTGAAAATTGGGCAAATTTATATTACAATAGTGGGAAGCAAACGCGCCCTCAATAAAATAGAAGAGCTGTGTATCTTTTTCTCTGCATAGGCGGGGGAAAGCGGAAGATATAGTAGCGCCGGTGGCTTTGCCGCCTTCAGGAGGATAAAATGACCAGCCTGTTACTGCGGCTGTTTGTAAAGGACAGTGAAAACACTCAAAACCCCTCTGTGCGCCAGGCCTACGGACGCTTGGCCGGCCTGGTGGGCATTGTTTGTAACCTGCTGCTGGCCGGCAGCAAAGTAGCCGTGGGTACTATTTTTGGAAGCATAGCCATTCTGGCCGACGGCCTGAACAACCTTTCGGATGCCACCTCTTCCACCGTAACATTGGTGGGCTTTAAGCTTTCCGGCCGCCCGGCCGATAAAGAGCATCCCTTTGGCCACGCCCGCATGGAATACATTGCCGGGCTGGTGGTGGCATTCATTATTGTAATGCTGGGCCTGCAGCTGCTGCTTTCGGCGGCAGAGAAAATTTTCCGCCCCGAAGCGGTGGAATTCACCTTGCTTTCCGGCCTGGTGCTGGGGGGCTCTATTCTACTAAAAATATGGCTGAGCGCCTTTTACCGCCGCCTGGGGCAGAGCATTTCTTCCACCACGCTGCTGGCAACCTCGGTGGATAGCCGCAACGACGTGCTGGCTACCACTACCGTGCTGGTGGGGGGATTGGTGGGCAAGTATACCGGCCTTTTGCTGGATGGTTACCTGGGGCTTGGGGTGGCCTTATTCATCATTTACAGCGGCGTAAAGCTTATTAGCGAAACCATTAGCCCGCTGTTGGGCGAAACGCCTTCCGCCGAGCTGGTGCAGTACACCAGCGCCAAGCTGCGGTCTTACCCCGGCGTGCTGGGCATACACGACCTTGTGGTGCACGATTACGGCCCCGGCCGCCGGTTTGCCTCGGTGCATGTGGAAATGGACGCCCGGCAGGATATTTTGATAAGCCACGACCTTACCGACCAAATTGAGCGCAATTTTGCCCAGGACGACATCCACCTTGTGGTACACTTAGACCCTATTGTAATGGACGACCCTTCCATAAACAGCCTGCAGCAAATGGTTTGCCGTGTGGTGGCCCAGCAGCCCCCCGGCCTTACCATGCACGATTTCCGGGTGGTAAAGGGCGTAACGCATACCAACTTAATTTTTGATGTTGCTGTGCCCCACGAATACCCCAAAAGCGACGCCCAGCTGCGCCAGGAAATTTGCGAGGCTGTAAACCGCGAGCAGGCCGACCTTTTTGCTGTGGTGAGCTTTGACCATAATTATATTGACTTATCTTAAAAGCAGGAGGTAACCGGCGTGGGCAACCATCTTTCCATTATCAGCTTTTTTATTATGATTATTGCCTACATTGGTGTGGTAGAGGTTTTTACTGTGCTTTTCCGCCTAACCGGCCTCAAGCCCGAGAAAGCGCGTTTTCAGGTAGTTTCGCTTATAACAAACAGTGGTTTTACCACCAAAGAAAGTGAGCTTATTTTAACCTCGATGCCCCGGCGGCGGCTGGCCCGTACCGTAATGCTGTTTGGGTACCTGTTTGCAGTAACCGCCGTTTCGCTGTTTGTAAACCTGCTTTTTCGCATGGGGAGCGAAAATTTTTCGTATATCACACTGCTTTATGCCGTAACCGGGCTGGCGGTGTTTGCTATGTTGCTGCGTTCCAAGTGGGCAATTCGTAAGTTCGATGTTGCGGTGGAATACCTGGTGCGCAAATATACCCGCAGCGAAAACCGCAACTATATGCGGGTGCTGGAGGTTATGGATAACAAGCTGATAGCCGAAATTAAAATATACGACCTACCCGAGGTGCTGCGGGAAAAAACCCTGTTCGAGCTGGATTTCCGCCGCCGGTTTGACCTCAATGTGCTGCTTATCCGCCGCGATAAAACCATTATAGACCCTATATACCCGGAAGAAACGCTGCGCGAACGCGACACCGTGCTGCTCTATGGCAGCAATGAAAAAATTGTAGAGCTGTTTAATTGCCCCGTGTAACCCCAACCCAACAAGCAAGGAGAAGCCAAATGCCCATTGTAACGCTGCTTTCCCACACGCCACAGCCCGAGCAGGTGGTAGCCGCTGCCGCACGGCTGTGCTACAGCAATGCGGGCGTGCAGAGCCTGCTGGAGGAGCTCACCCCCGAAAAAACCCAAAGCCTGGTGCAAATGTTGGCCGAAATTGGCCACCAAAGCCCGTTGGAACATGCGGTGTTTACCTTTGGCATAGAGGGGGTAAGCCGCGCACTGCTGGCCCAGCTTACCCGCCACCGCATTGCCTCCTATTCGGTGCAAAGCCAGCGGTATGTAAATAAAACGGGCTTTCACCATATTATGCCCCCTGCCATAGCCGCCCTGCCCCAGGCCGCACAGCGTTTCCAACAAGCTATGCAGCAGGCCGGCGAGCACTACGAGGCGCTGGTAGAGCTGCTGCGGCAAGAACATACTGCCCGTCTGTGCAGCCAGGGTGTAGAGCCCGCACAGGCCCGGCGGCAGGCCGAAAAAATGGCCATAGAGGACGCACGCTTTGTGCTGCCCAACGCCTGCGATACCAAAATTGTACTTACCATGAACGCCCGCAGCCTGCGCGGCTTCTTTCAGCAGCGATGCTGCCGCCGTGCGCAGTGGGAAATTCGCGAGCTGGCCGAAGAAATGCTGCGGGCTGTGCTGCAGGTTGCCCCTACGCTGTTTTCGCAGGCCGGCCCGGGTTGCCTTGCGGGCGGCTGCCCAGAGGGTAAAATGAGCTGCGGGGCGGCCGACGAGGTGCGCCGCCACTACACGCAGCTTACCAAGGGGGTGCAGGCATGTCCGGCAAGCTTATTGTAATAGAAGGTTTAGACGGTAGCGGCAAGGCCACCCAAGCCAAGCTGCTAGGTGAATTCCTGGCTGCGCAGGGGCTGGACCATAGGCTTATTAGCTTTCCCGATTACGCCCACCCTTCTTCTGTGTTGGCCAAAATGTACCTCGACGGTGAGCTCGGCAGCACCGATGAGGTAAACGCCTTTGCCGCCGCAAGCTTTTATTCGGTAGACCGCTACTGCTCCTTTCGGCAGCACTGGGGGCAAGATTACCACGCCGGTAAAATAATTGTGGCCGACCGCTATACAACCTCGAACGCCAGCCACCAAACCGGCAAGCTGCCGCCTGAACAGTGGGAAGCCTACCTAGACTGGCTGGCAGACTTTGAATATAACCGCCTGGGCCTGCCCCGGCCCAACCTGGTGGTGTTTTTGGATATGCACCCCGAAACCAGCCGCCGCCTGCTTTCGGCCCGCTATGCCGGCGACGAAAGCAAGCGCGATATCCACGAGCAAGATTATGCCTACCTGCTGCAATGCTACAAGGCCGCCCAGTTTGCCGCAAAGCACTGGGGCTGGCAGCGTGTTGCCTGCTGCGACGGCCAGAACCCCTTCCCCCCGCAGGCCATTGCCCAGCAGGTGGCCAAGCTGGTGCAGCATAACCTGCAGCCCTAAGAAAGGAGCAAGCGGAATGATTTATATATTCGCAGCCCCCGGCTTTGAAGAGATGGAAGCCATTGTGCCACTGGATGTGCTGCGCCGTGCCGAACTGGATGTGCAGCTTGTGGGGGTTGGCGGCAAGCAGATTACCGGCAGCCACGGCATTACGGTTGTTTGCGATATTGACATAGAAGAGGCCACCCCCCAAGGGCTGGAGATGGTGGTGCTGCCCGGTGGTATGCCCGGCACCCTCAACTTGGAAAAAAGCCCGCTGGTACAGGCGTATATCGACTACGCCGCCCAAAATGATAAATGGCTGGCGGCCATTTGCGCCGCGCCCTCTATTTTGGGCCACAAGGGCCTACTGGAGGGTCTGCCAGCCACCTGCTACCCGGGGTACGATAGCCAGCTTGCAGGTGCAAGCTACACCGGTTCGCCGCTGGAGATAGTGGGTAAAATGATTACCTCGAAAGGTGCCGGTACAGCGATGCCCTTTGCCCTTGCACTGGTAGAGGTTCTGCTGGGGCAGGAACGCGCCGAGCAGCTGGCGGGCGCCATGCAATGTGTATAATGGATAAAACCGATCTACACACCCGCATGCGAGCGCTGCGCGATGCTCTGCCACAACACGACCGCCGCAAATGGGAAGAAGCTATATTTGCCCGCGTGGCAAGTGTGCCGCAGTTTACCGCCGCGCCGCTTGTGCTGGCCTATGCCGCCACACCGGGTGAGCTTTCTACCTGGGGGCTGCTGCAGGCGCTTTGGCAGGCGGGCCGTGCGGTGGCCTTGCCCCGCTGCCTGCCGAAGGCAGGGGAACTGGCCTTTTACCGTGTGGAAGGCATGTACCAGCTTGTGCCGGGCCACCGCAGCATTCCCGAGCCGCTGCCAGCCCTTTGCCAAGAGGTACACGATTTTACTGCCAGCTTTTGCCTAGTGCCGGCCCTGGCCTGCGATGCCCACTGCCACCGCCTGGGTTATGGCGGCGGGTATTACGACCGCTTTCTGGCACACTACCCAGGCACCAGCTGTGTGCCGCTCTACAGTGCTTGCCTGTTGCAGCAGCCGTTGCCTGCCCAGCCTTGGGATATTCCGGTGCATTTTATTGCAACCGAAACACAACTGCTAGACGGTACTGCACATTTTTCTGTAGAATAGCCAACGATAGCACCCGCCAACAGGCCCGGCCGCCCGCGAATGCCCGCAAAACCGCTGTGGCGGTTTTGCGCCCGGCAAGGGAATGCCCGGGTAGGGCATTCCCTTGCCGGGCGCCGCCGGGGCCTGCGGGTGGGCTAAATTAATAATATTTTTGCAAACAGCGGCGCAGGCCCCGGCGGCGGGGCATTCGCGGGTGGCCGGGCCTATTGGCGGGCCTGGTAGCTACCATTGTAAAACCCCAAAAAAACAGAACGGCATAGCCCGAAGGCTATGCCGTCTGCTGAAAGAGGGGTTTTTTATGAACTTTCCCATGAGGGGAAGATCGTCCTTGGGCGTATGGCCCGATGTAAACTTTTTATGTCTTGCTAATGTTTTGTTAATTGCAGCCGCAACCGCAGCTATGGCCACCACCGCATCCGCAGCAGCAGAATAGGATAATGATTACCAGGATGATAATCCAGCAGCAGTTATCGCCGCAAAAGCCTTTGCCCATCATGTTTTTCACCTCACATTTGGTTGTTTGATATATACTATGAACTGCCGGGGGAATGGGTTACACACTCCGGTGCTAGAGAAACGGAGCCTTACTATGAAAAACTTTCAACCCCCTGAATTGCTCTGCCCGGCGGGGGATATGGAGCGCCTGGAAGCCGCACTCCTCTTTGGGGCCGATGCCGTTTACCTGGGCGGCCAGCAGCTGGGCATGCGGGCTTCGCCCGCCAACTTTACGCCGGAGCAGCTGGCTCAGGCCGTGCAGCTTGCGCACAGCAAGGGCGCAAAGGTCTATTACACCTGCAACGCTTTGCCCACCAACCAAGAAGCCGATATACTGCCTACGCTGCTGCCCCAGCTGGCCGAAACGGGCATAGACGCTCTTATCGTGGCCGACGTAGGCCTGCTCATGCTGGCGCGCCGCCTGCTGCCCCAAATAGAGCTACACATCTCCACCCAGGCGGGCGTAACCAACTACCTTGCCGCCTGCGAATTACACGCCCTGGGGGCCAGCCGTGTGGTGCTGGCACGCGAGCTTAGCCTGCAGGAAATTGCAGAGATACGCTATAAAACCCCGCCCGCTCTCGTGCTGGAAGCTTTTGCGCACGGGGCAATGTGCCTTTCGTTTTCCGGCCGATGCCTGCTTTCGCAGTATATGGTGGGGCGCGATGCCAACCGTGGAGAATGTGCCCAGCCCTGCCGCTGGCGCTACCACCTTGTGGAAGAAAAGCGCCCTGGGGAATATTACCCCATTTATGAAGAAGGCGACAGCAGCTATATCTTAAACGCTAAGGATTTATGCACCATAGAGCGTATCAATAAGCTGGCCGAGGCTGGTATTAGCAGCCTAAAAATTGAGGGGCGGGCGAAATCGGCCTACTATGTGGCGGCTATTGCCAATGCCTACCGGCAGGCGCTGGATCTTTACGCCCAAAACCCCACCGGCTTTGTTTGCCCGCCCTGGCTGGTGGAGGAAACCAAAAAAGTAAGCCACCGGCAGTACACCAGCGGCTTTTACTTTGGCCCACCTCAAGAGGGGCAGTTTTATGAAAGCGGCGGCTACATTCGCGAATGGGAGGTGGTAGCCGTGGTGGAAGACTGGCGCGACGGCATGCTGCACTGCAGCCAGCGCAACCGCTTTTTTGCCGGAGATATGCTGGAAGCCATGCCACCCAACGCGAAGCCATTTGCATTGCAGGCGCAGCCGCTGCTGGACGGCGAGGGCAACCCCATTGCAAGCGCGCCCCACCCCACCATGCCACTGCAAATTCCCTTGGCACAGCCGCTACCTAAAGGCACGATTTTGCGAAAACAGGTGGGGGAAGGGGCCTAAGCCCAGCCGGCCTACACGAAACATACCAACAAGCCGGGGCAAGGGAATTTCCATTCGGAAATTCCCTTGCCCCGGCTTGTTATAACAACTGCCCCGGCTGATAAATACACTTAAACAAACAAAGGAACCCCCCGGCAGCGCCGGAGGGTTCCTTTTTATACTGCTAGTGCAGCAACTATGCGTTGATCTTGATAACAACGCCCGAGCCAACGGTTCTGCCGCCTTCGCGGATAGCGAAACGCAGACCTTCCTCGATAGCGATGTTGGTAATCAGCTCAACATCCATTTCAAGGTTATCGCCAGGCATGCACATTTCAACACCCTCGGGCAGCGAAACTACGCCGGTAACGTCGGTGGTGCGGAAATAGAACTGGGGACGATAGTTGTTGAAGAAGGGGGTGTGACGGCCGCCTTCCGACTGCTTCAGAACATACACCTGGCCACGGAACTTGGTGTGGGGGTGAATGGAGCCGGGCTTGCAGAGAACCTGGCCGCGTTCAATGTCGGTACGCTGAATGCCGCGCAGCAGTGCGCCAATGTTATCGCCGGCTTCCGCGTAATCCAGAATCTTGCGGAACATTTCAATACCGGTAACAACTGTCTTGCGGCGCTCGTCGGAAAGACCAATAATTTCAACTTCGTCGGAAGTTTTCACCTGGCCACGCTCTACTCTACCGGTAGCAACGGTGCCACGGCCGGTAATGGTAAATACGTCTTCAACAGGCATCAGGAAGGGCAGGTCGGCCTTGCGCTCAGGAGTGGGGATATAGCTATCTACAGCGGCCATCAGCTCTTTGATGCAGTCATATTCGGGCAGGGAAGCGTCGTTAGCGGCTTCCAGAGCCTTCAGAGCAGAGCCCTTGACGATGGGAATATCGTCGCCGGGGAATTCGTAGCTGGAAAGCAGCTCGCGAATTTCCATTTCTACCAGCTCGAGCAGCTCGGGGTCGTCCACCTGGTCGGCCTTGTTCATGAACACAACAATGTGGGGTACGCCTACCTGACGCGAAAGCAGGATGTGCTCACGGGTCTGGGGCATGGGGCCGTCGGCAGCAGAAACTACCAGGATAGCGCCGTCCATCTGGGCAGCACCGGTAATCATGTTCTTAACATAGTCGGCGTGGCCGGGGCAGTCGACGTGGGCATAGTGGCGGTTATCGGTTTCGTACTCAACGTGAGCCGTGTTGATCGTAATACCCCGAGCTTTTTCTT
>CAYYOY010000015.1:0-13536 GCA_964473265.1 uncultured Oscillospiraceae bacterium | reverse complement strand
TTCCTTAAAAATACATAAATTGCTATAAAAGTGTAACTATAAATTTAACTCTTAGTATGTTTGGCTGCGGACGTACATCGGCCAAATGAGCTCCACTACCCCGACCGCCAGCCTGACAGGAAGCGTTGCTATGAACCCAACTCCCCAGGAATATGACAAAATGGTGAAGGCAGCCTCGCCTAACACGAAAAGCTATGTTACCATACCCTGTGCTTTCGTGGTGGGCGGGCTCATCTGCACACTTGGGCAGGCGCTCATTCTCTGGTATAGCTCGCTGGGGGTGGAGCAGGATGTTGCCTCTACCCTTGCCTCTATAACGCTTGTCGCGCTTTCGGCGCTGCTAACCGGCCTAAATGTATACGACAACATTGCCAAATATGCCGGCGCCGGAACGCTGGTACCCATTACCGGCTTTGCCAACGCTGTAGTTGCACCGGCCTTGGAATTTAAGGCCGAAGGTTTTATTCTGGGCCTGGCTGCCAAAATGTTTGTAATTGCCGGGCCGGTTATTGTATATGGCGTTGCAGCTTCGGTGCTGTACGGCATTATTTTCCGCCTGTTGGTAAGCGTGTAGGAGGTTTGTATGGCAATTCGACAAGGTAAACGAACCATTCTACTGGAAAAAACCCCCTCGGTTTTGGGGTGGGCTGCCATTGGCTCGAAAAAGGAAAGTGAAGGCCCGCTGGCGCAATATTTCGATATGCTGGTACCTGATAGCACTTTTGGTGAGAAAACCTGGGAAAAAGCCGAAAGCCGCCTGCAAAAGGACACAGTGAACAAATGCATTGCCAAGTGCTGCCTTTCCCCTTCAGATATTGACATTGCCTTCGCGGGCGACCTGCTCAACCAGTGTGCCGGCTCATACTTTGGCCTGCGAGAGCTGGGTGTGCCACTGCTGGGGCTTTACGGCGCTTGTTCTACTATGGCCGAAAGCCTGCTGCTGGCTGCCCTTTTTGTTGAGGGTGGCTTTGCTGGAAAAGCGCTGGCAGCCACCTCTTCGCACTTTTGTTCGGCTGAAAAGCAGTTCCGCTTCCCGCTGGAATACGGTGGGCAACGCACCCCTACCGCCCAGTGGACAGCCACTGCCTCGGGTGCTCTGGTGGTAGGCAGCTGCGACGCCGCGCCCTATGTGCGTGGAGTTCAGCCCGGTGAGGTAGTGGACCTTGGTATAAAGGATGCCGCAAATATGGGAGCCGCAATGGCCCCGGCAGCCGCAACCACCATTGCCCACTTTTTTGAAGATACCTGCACCAATGCCCAAAACTACGACCTTATTTTAACCGGTGACCTTGGTAGCGTGGGTAGCGACCTGCTGACAAAGCTGCTGAAAGAACAGGGCTACGACCTAGGCGATAAACACAGCGACTGCGGCCTGATGCTTTACGACACCTCGCAGGATGTTTGCGCAGGCGCATCGGGCTGCGGCTGCTCAGCCAGCGTGCTGTGCAGCTATGTGCTGGAGCAAATACGTTCCTGCCGGCTGAACAATGTGCTGTTTGTAGCCACCGGTGCACTCATGTCTCCCACCACCCAACAACAGGGGGAAAGCATACCGGGTATTGCCCATGCCGTATGGCTTTCTTCCACCAAGCAGTAAAAATAGTCTGCTAGAAAAGCAAAGCATATGAGGTGCATAGTGTGTTTATAGATTTTTTAAAAGCCTTTTTGGTGGGTGGCGCAATTTGTGCCGTAGGGCAGATATTAATTGACTACACCAAGCTAACCCCTGCACGTATTCTGGTTTCGTTCGTAGTGCTGGGTGTAGTGCTGGGCGGCCTGGGGCTTTACCAGCCGCTTATTGAGTTTGCCGGTGCGGGTGCCAGCGTGCCCTTAACCGGGTTTGGCAATTTGCTGGCCAAGGGCGTGCGCGAGGCCGTGGTGGAGCACGGGTTGCTGGGCGCACTTACCGGGGGGCTTACCGCTTCGGCCGCCGGCATTACCACCGCAATGATGTGCGGCCTGGTGGTGGCGCTTGTTTTTCGCTCGGGCGATAAAAGCTAACCCTATTGGCCTATACCACCCGCCAATATATACAACAAGCCCCGATTGGCTTTCTCATGGAAAGCAACCGGGGCTTACAGTTTTAAGGTAAGTTTTCATTAAAAGGCAGGAATTCCTGCATCATGGAGCTGAGGGGAATATGATCGGCAGGCAGGCTATCCAGCCCGGCAAACAACTTTGCGAAGGCACTACCCTGCTCTTGCATACCCTTCATTTTGGCAATGATGCCCAACACAAAATCTTTAAAGAGCATGGGCTCGTAGCTGTGTACAGAATTAATATGGTAATCGGCCAAGTGAAGGTAGGGGCGGATATAGCGAATTTCGCCTTCCATAACATCCGGCCAGCTTACAAAGGTGTGCTCTGCCTGTATGCCGCGGTGGAAATAATCGCGCACCAGGCGTCGGGCCAGGCGAAGGTCTATTTCACCCAGCAGCACGTGGCCGTCCCCGCTTACATAGTCGGTATGAGTGTTAATGTATATCTTTACACAGGCCTCGGGGTGAATGGTGGGGCTTAGCTTGGGGTTGAGGGCGTGAATGCCCTCGAAGATATACAGCAGGTTCTGCCGGTCGGGAATATCCATGGTTTTGTTGGTACGTTGACCCGTAACAAAATCGTATACCGGTACATGAATGGCTTCGCCCCTAAGAATTTTGCCTACAAGGTTATCAAACAGGGTTGTATCCAGGCTTTCCAGGGCTTCAAAGTCCTTTTGGCCGTCAGGCAAGAGGCCGATATCCTCACGGTTCTTGTAGAAATTATCCAGCGATATAACCACAGTGGGTTGGCCAAAGCTACACAAATACTCCATAATTTCATTGGCGGTGGTGGTTTTCCCCGAGGAAGAAGGCCCGGATAGCAGCACTATTTTCTTGCCGCTTTCTGCAATTTCAGCCGAAAGACGCTGCAGTTGGCTGGCATACTTTTTTTCAGCGTGGTCTACCATCTTTTGCGGGTCTTGCGTGTTGATAAGGCTGGCAATGGGTAGACGTCGCTTTTCGCCAATGTCCTTCATGTATCTTCCTCCTACTCACTGAATAGAGGCATTATATGCGAAATGGTTTAAAATGTCAACGCAGCTGCAACCGGCAAAAGCCAAACTAGGCGGCCGGCGAATTCTGCGCGCCCCGGCAAGGGAACACCCGGCAGGGTTTTCCCTTGCCGGGCCGCAGCCGCCGCAGGCGGCTATGAAAAACGGGAGGGAAATTCCCCGGGGAATTTCCCTCCCGTTTTCATGCAGAATTCGCCGGCCGCCTGGTTTGGCTTTGCCGGAGTTTCGTCTATCCTTAATGCATCTTTTTTGCAAACCTGCCCAAGAAACATTAGGCACCGTTTAACGTAACCGGCTTACGGCCGGCCACCACGCGGGCAATGCCGGAAAGGTCGTTATGCAGCTCTATTTGGGTAAAGCCTGCTTGTTGCAGCAATGCCGCCACTGCCTGCCCCTGGGTATAGCCTAATTCCAGCAGCAGCCAGGCACCGGGCTGCAATAGCGGTAGATAAAGTGTAGCGAAAGCGCGGTAAAAATCCAGCCCGTCGGGGCCGCCGTCCAGCGCCATGGCGGGTTCGCGGCGCACCTCGGGTGCCAGGCCGGGCAGTTCTGCGGTGGGAATATAGGGTGGGTTGGCGGTAATAAGCCCATAAGCTACAGGCGGCAAAGCGGCACGGGGCTGCATGGCATCCCCTTGCACTGCCGTCACATTGCTAAGGCCCAGCCGGGCCAGGTTGCGCTGCAAATACCCAAAAGCTATGGGCGAAAGCTCCAGTGCCGTTACCTGCCAGTTGGGGCGGTGGTGCGCACAGGCCAGAGCAACGCAACCGCTGCCAGAACAAAGATCCAGCATTTGCAGGGGCTGGCTACTGCCTTTTTGTAGAGCAAGGTCTACCAGCAGCTCTGTTTCCGGCCGGGGAATGAGTACCCCATCGCCTACTGAAAAGGGCAGGCCGTAAAATTCCCAGCTACCTAAAATATACTGCAGGGGCTCGCCTGCCAGCCGCCGTGCAACGGCATGCAAATAACTCTGCGCCTGCTCACTTTCCATCACTCTGTCGGGCTGTAAACCCAGCTCTACCCTGCCACAGCCGGTGGTATGCTCCAGCAGCAGCAGGGCTTCTTTTTCAGGCGGACAGCCGGGCGGCAACGCTGTTAGGTGTTTGCGGCCCTCGGCATAAAGGGTGCGCAGGGTGTAGGGTTTACCACTTATCATCGTCTTGGTTTTCGGGAATAACCGGCTGCATAGCGGCAATGGCCACTTCAATCATACCGTCGTCTGGCTCGTTGGTGGTAAGGCGTTGCAGCCAAAGCCCCGGTGCAGAAATCATGCGTGTAAGTGGGTTGTTGTAGCGGCCGGCCAGCTTAATTACCTCGAAGGCCAGGCCCACCACCAGCGGTAGCATGAGCAACTTAAGGGCGATGCGTATAAATAGGTTGCTCCAGGTTACCACTGAAAAGGCAAAGATTGATATAATAAGCACGATAAGCAAAAAGCTGGTGCCGCAACGGGGGTGAAAGCGAGAATACTGCCGAATATTTTCCACTGTCAGGGGCTGGCCGGCTTCGTAGCAGGCAATGGTTTTATGTTCCGCACCGTGGTAGCCGTAAATGCGCTGAATTTCCGTAAGGCGGGCGGTAAGCGCAATGTAAAGGATAAACACTGCTATTTTAATAATGCCTTCCAGTGCTGTAAGGGCAAAAGCGCCCGGTAGATACGGGGTTGCAAAACTAGAAAGCCAGGCTGGCAGCAGCATGAACAGTAGCAGCGAAAGGCCCACCCCCAGCACCATGGCCAGCGCAGTAATTACACTCGAAAATTTATCGCCAAACACCTTGGCCAACCATTGGTCAAACTTCGAAGGCTGCTCCAATTGGTCAAAGCCAGCCTTTTCGGCCGATTTCATTAGACATTTATAGCCGTCGCGCAGGGTTGCCACAAAGTTAAAGCTGCCACGCACCACCGGCACCTTACGGTACCAAGGTAGGCTCTTGCCCTTATTGGTAGACCAGGTTTCTACGTCAATTTCGCCTGCCGGTGTGCGCACAGCCATGGCCGAAATCTGCGGCCCCTTCATCATAATGCCTTCTATGAGCGCCTGGCCGCCTATACTGGTTTTCTTCATTCTAAGCTCCTTACTAAAGGCAACGCCGGGTTGCCTAATGGTTTGCCTGTTGCTTGGCCTCGTTTCCGGTACAAACCGGCAACGCAATGGCAACGGTTGTCCCCTGCCCCAGCTGCGAGGCAATTTCCAAACGACCGCCATGCATGGCAACAATTTCGTCTGCCACGGCCAGGCCAATGCCCGAACCTCTGCGGGAAGATTTCCCCTTATAGAACTTGGTTTTTATCTTTGGTAGGTCTTCGGGGCTAATGCCCTGCCCTGTATCGGCAATGCGGGCAGTAAAAAACTGCTGTTCCCGCTGGCCGGTTACGATAATGCTGCCGCCTGTATCGGAATATTTCAGGGCGTTATCTAAAATATTAATGAACACCTGGCGCAGGCGGTTGCGGTCGCCCTGCACCATAATGATATCTTCTGGCTCGGCAAAATCGAGCGTTACGCCTTCCTTGCGGGCGCGCTCAGTAAACATAAGCACCACATCCGAAAGCTCGGCTACAATATCCAGCCGTTCCATATTCAGCTGTAGGCGGCCGCTTTGCATGCGCGAAAAATCTAGCAATTCTTCAACCATGCCCTGCAGGCGGTCGGTTTCGGTTAATATTACATGCATACCCTTGCGCAGCGTTTCGGCCTCAAGCCCTTCGGCGGTTTCCAGCGTTTCGCCCCAGCCGCGGATAGCAGTAAGCGGCGTGCGCAGCTCGTGCGAAACTGAGGAGATAAAATCGTTCTTCATTTGTTCGGTGGCGGCCAGTTCCTGCGCCATATTGTTAATGGTTTCGCACAGCTCGCCAATTTCGTCGTCATTCACCTTTTCCAGGCGTACGCCTAAATCTCCCTGCGCAATGCGGCGGGCCGTTTCGCCAACCTCGCCCAGCGGGTAGATAATGGAGTTAATAAAGTAGGAACTAGAAAAGATAACAAAAAACATAATGGATACGCCAATAAGCACTACGATAAGCACAAACATAATAATTTGCCTATCTACCCGCGAAAGAGAAACCACATAACGGGTAGCCGAAAGCTCTGTCTCGCCCACCGGCGCAACCATGGTAATAGCCAGCACATTTTCGCCGTACAGGCTGCCGATATATTCACCATAGCCTTCGGCGGAAAGCAACGCGGCCTGATAATCGGGCATATCGTCCTGTTGCTCGGGGGCAAAGCCGCTGGAAGTAATGGAAACCTTGCCGGTGGCATCTATGGTCATCAGTTCCATTTTATCTTTCTTTTCAAAGCGTTCCACCAGGCTGCGCAGCTGGACGGAAAAGCTGGTGGAGCTATCCTCCGAGTAGCGCACCAGCAGCGTGTTCACCACATTGGCCTGGGTGAGCACCGATTGCCGGACATTATTATAATACAGGCTGCGCACACCAAAGGCAAAGCCCACCACCAGAGATATTACAATTACCAAAATTACGCCAAAGCTGTTATACAGCCAGCGCTTGGTAAGCTTATTTACGGCCACGGGTTTGCCTCACCTCCCTGCGGTGCCTGTGGGGTTATTCACACCATTTATAGCCATAGCCCCAAACCGTTTGCAGATATTTGGGGGACGAGGGTTCATCCTCTATTTTAATGCGCAAGCGGCGGATATTTACATCTACAATTTTTACATCGCCAAAGTAGTTTTCACCCCACACCTTGGCTAGAATTTCGCTGCGTTCCATGGCGATATCGGGGCTTTTCATGAAGAGCTCCATAATTTGAAATTCCACTTGGGTAAGCTCAATAGGGTTGCCGTTTTTAGCTAGAGTACGGCTTCGCTGGTTGAGCACAAAGGGGCCGGAGGTAATATCCAGTGTGGGTTGGCTTTTGGCGGCCGACATGGTTACCCGCCGGTGCACCGCATCCACCCGCGCCACCAGTTCAGAGGGGCTAAAGGGCTTGGTCATATAATCGTCCGCGCCCAGCATCAGGCCGTTTACCTTGTCCATTTCCTGGGTTTTGGCCGAAAGCATGATGATACCAATGGAATCGGAGCGTCCGCGAATGCGCTTGCAAACGGTAAAACCATCGATACCCGGCATCATAATATCGAGCACGGCAATATCAAAATTGCCGTTGGCCGCTTCAAAGGCTTCCAATGCGGCTTCGCCGTTGGGCACATCGGTAACCTCGTAGCCTGCGCGCTTTAGGTTGATGACAACAAATTCGCGGATGGCATCTTCATCCTCGCACACCAATATTCTTCTCATATGGGCTTCCCTCTCTTCCTGCGTTTTCAGGCGGTCGCGTAGCATTTACAGCAGCTTGAAAAGCTGTTCCAGTTCCTCTTCGGTAAGCTGCATAGGGTCTGTGGTTTTGCCAATGCTGGCGTAGTAGTTAAAAAGGCCCTTGGTAGCAAGCAGTTTATATTCGTCTATCTCTTGTTTATCTTGATAATCTTTACGCGAATAGGTGCGTATCTTTAGCAGCAGCACACTTTGGTCGGCCAGGCTGTTGCTATACTTAAAGAAGGTAATTTCGCCCGTTTCGGCTTGGCGCACGGCTGAAACTTTATCCTTCCAGCGTTCCGGTAGCAGCAGAGCGTAGCCGCCGGTGGTGGCCGAGGTGTTTACAAAGGCTTCGGCTGTCACGCCAAAATCGGGGCTGGCGAGGCTGTGGTAGCTGGTAAGGTAAAGCGGAGCCTCCTGTTTGGTCATTTGGTAGCCGGGCATCATGCGTTGGGATGGAATATCCAGCATGCCGTCTCCGTTCATATCAGAGGACATAACCCGCTCGTACCTCTGGGTAAAGGGGTAAAAACCCTCGCTGGGGCCGGCAAGCGGCAGTGCCAGTGCACCTTCCTGCACTTGCAGCACTTCACTGGCCAGCATGCGTTCAGCGGTGTAGCCGTCTACCACCAGCCCGGCTTTGCCGGGGGTGAGTAGGCCGGCCTGTATCTGCTCTATGCTGCTAAAGGGCTGGTTAAGGGTAACCTCGCTTACCACCTCTAGTCGGCTCAGGCCGGGCTTAATAAGTTGAGCATAGAACCGCTCGCCCGAACGCTGGGGCGAAAAGAGCACCAGCTCCTGCAGGGGGTCGGCATCCAGATTGTAGATGACCATGTTGGAATATTCGGCTAGGTACATCATGCTTACATTGCCATCCCCATAGCGGTAGATGGAAAGACGGCTTGCCTGCCCCACCTCGCCAGACCAGCTAATGACAATGTCTTTACCCGTTTGGGAATAAAGGTTGGCAAATTGAACCTGTTCGATATTGTTGCCGGAGCCGGGTAAATCGTAGACGTTTTCCCAGCCGGTTTGTGTTCTTTCCAGCAGTGCGATACGGCAGCTGCCATCCACGCTATCGCGATAAAACACCATGGCTTCTTCCTGGTCGTCACCGTCGATATCGTAGAAAGTAAAGGGAGAACGATATGCACCCAGGCGGGGGTATTTCAGCCATAATTCTCCCCTGCCAAGTGCGGCGGAAAGCGCCTTGTACACCTCGTTTTGTTCATCGCTTAAGCGCGGGGGGGCCATAAGGTCTTCCACGCTAAGGGTGATGGGTGTGCATGCCGAAAGCAACACGCACAACAAGCATGCCGCCACCAGGCAAAACGTACGCATATTGCTTCCTCCTTCTGCAGGGTTATGGTTTTCATGTGTTTGGCGCTCCTATTATCTTAGTATAAAAAGCGCCTAAAAGCAACCCCCACAGGCCCAGAGCAATCACCCAAGCCTGTGGGAATTATAACCGCCTGCTAACGCCGGAACAAGCCCGCCTGGCGGATAAAGGGGTCGGCTTTTTCATATTCTGGTGGGGTGGCCAAGCTTACCAGCACATATACCGCCAGTGAAAGGCCCATGCCCAGCACCACCTGCATGGCCGAGCCGCTTTCCCACAGTAGGGGCAGCGGCAAGCCCAGCGTATGCAGCAGGTTGTAGCCGCAATACAGCCCGCCCACCACCATAGAGCTGAGTGCGCCGGCGCTGTTGCCCCGCCGCCAGACAAAACCCAGCACCAGCGGGAAGAAAACGCCGGTGGAAATAACGTCCGAGGCAACCCAGGCAACCTCTAAAATTGAGCGGATGCGCAGTGCAATAAGCACTGCTATGGCCGTTACCAACAGGGTGGCTAGGCGGGCTTTGCCCAGCTGGCTTTCTTCCTTTCCACCCTTTTCGCCGGCCAGCGGGGCGTAAATATCCATTACCAGTGTCATGGCACCGGTGTTGATGAGTGAATCCATGGTGGACATGATAGCCGCCGAAATACCCACAAACACCACCGCCCCCAGCACAGGGTTCATATAGTCCAAGATGATGGCCGGTACAATGCCACCCTCGGGCAGGCCGGTGTAGAGCACCATGCCGCACATGCCGGTGAGCACCACAATAAGGTAAAGCGGAATATAGGCAAAGAAGCTCATTACCGTCATGCGCTTGGCATCGGCCTGGTTTTTGGTGGCCGAAATGCGTTGCCAAACATTGGCCTGTATCATCCAGGCACAGCCAAAGGTGAGCACATAGACAAAATATTTCGAAGCCCCGCTAAAGAAGGAAAGATACTCCGGCCGCCCGGCCGCTCGGGCTGTCGAAACCACATTGCCCCAGCCGCCCGCCGAAACAAGTGCCACTGCAAACACGGCAACCGCCGAAACCACCAGCAGCCCAAACTGAATAATATCGGTGAGCACCACGCCGCGAAAGCCGCCAAACATGGAATACACCAGCACAATTCCGGTGCCCACCAGCAGCGCCGTTTCGTAGCCAAAGCCCAGGTAGGTGCCGAAGAAATCGCCCACGCCTACCATTTGGGAAGCGGCCGAAAGTGTCATAAACAAAAATATCATGGCGGCCAGCACCAGCGAAACCCCCGGTGAATAGCGCTTGGACATCATTTTCCCCTGGGTGAGGTAACCTATTTTGCGTATGGCAGCCGAAAGCAATATCATTAAAAAAGTGGAAAGCAGCACCGGCACACCGTAGTACCAAAAAGCGCCCAGGCCATCGGTAAAGCCAAGGTCGGCAGTAGAAAGGGCCGAACCTGCCCCCCACCAGGAGGCAATAAAGGTGATAGAAAGTGCCCAAAAGGGCAGGTTGCGCCCGGCGAAAAAGTAATCGAGCAGGCTGGTGTTTTTCTTTTCGCGGGTGACCGCTACCAGCAGCACCCCAAAGTAGACCAGCAGGCCTATGAGCGAAAATAATTTCAGTGGGTCCATTTTTGCCTCCCCCCGCCGGGTTGTTGCCCGGCTGGTATTTATGCGTCTTGCTCTTAGTATAGTATATTTTGGCAAAAATTTCAAATTTATTGTTTTATGCAGCAAAATTAATCAAGCAAAGGGGTTGGCACCCGCCAACCCCTTACCATAAATGCCCACACAGGGCGAGCTTTTGCAGTTTTATGAATGTTGCAAAACGCTGGCGGCGGTGAATTTATCGGTAATAATAATATTCAAATAGCCACCCCGCAGCGCCCCCAACACCGATTCCCACTTGTTCGGCCCGCCCCCTAGTGCCAGCACCTTTTTGTGCTTGGGCAGGTCGGCAAGGTCTATGGCAATGGTGCGTTGGCGCAGCTCGGTGTTGCAGGGCTTGCCGTGAATATCATAAAAATTGGCACAAATATCCCCTACTGCACCGGCTTGCACAAGCTGCTGCAGGGTATCGTTCTCAAAGTTATAGCCTCCCTCACGCGAGGAGGTAGGGGTGGGCTTTTCGCCAATGCCCACCAAAGTAAGGTCGGTTTGGCAGGAACGTTCAAGCACCTCGGCAATGTGCGGCTCGTTTTTAATGGCGCTGCAAAGCTCGGGGCTCTGGCAGATGTAAGGCGCGTTGATGATGTACCCCCGGCCGCTGAATTTTTCCAGCACTCTTTGGGCAAGAATGTTTGGCTGAATTCTGCTATCGGCCGTACCGGCTCCACCCAGCAGTGTTACCAGCTCTAAGTTTGTAATATTGCGGTTTTCGCTCATCTGCTCTACCATAAGCTCCAGGGTTCTACCCCAGGCCATGCCCAGCTTCATGTTGCTGCGCAAAAGATGCTCTACATACCGTGCGGCAGCACCGGCAATACGGCGGGCAATTTCCTCTGGGTCGTTTTCCTGGCAATCTACAATTTTTACATCCAGCAGGCCAAAGGCATCTTTCAGCTTTACTTCCAGCTCCAGCAGTTGGCCTAAATTGCGCTGATCTACAATTTCTATTTTAACCATGCCTTCTTCCCGCGCTTCGCGCAGCAGCTTGCCCAGCGTAATACGCGAGATATTCAGCATTTGTGCAATTTCCGTTTGGGTGTAATCCTTTTCGTAGTAGTAGTGCACAGCCTTCAGCTTAAGGTAATAGCGTTGTTCTGCACCTATCGACATGGCAAAGCCTCACTTAGGCGGGTGGATATTCAAATGCGCACAGCCCCGCCAAAAATATTTTGCGCCTTTCTTGGTTGTCGTCCTTGGCAGATGTTTATCTGCCGTTGTCCTCCGCCTTGAAATGCATCAAAATCTTGGATGGCGGGGGTGCTTACAATTTTCAAAACATTTTGGGCCGAATCGCATCCGCCAGCGTAAAATGAAGCCGCGGTTCTGCAGGGCTGCACGACAATGGGGCAAGGCCCGGCGGGCAACCCGGCAAAACCGCAGCTTTTCGGCGGTAAGCCGGCCAGATATTCCTACTTTTTAGGCAGGTGGATGCAGTTGCCCAGCGCATCTGCGCAGGCTTCCATAAAGGCTTCGGAATAGGTGGGGTGCGCGTGGATGATATTTGCTACCTCATGTACGGTAATTTCCATTGCCATGAGCGAAGCCGGCTCGGCAATCATTTCGGCGGCTACCGCGCCAAAGATGTGTACCCCCAGCATTTCGCCATACTTCTTTTCAATGATAACCTTTACAAAGCCGTCGGGCTCTCCGCTGGCCAGGGCGCGGCCATTGGCACCAAAGGGGAAGCGGCCTACGGCAATATTTGCTTTGCCGTACTTTTCTACCGCCTGTGCTTCGGTAAGGCCTACCGAGGCTGCCTCGGGCAGAGTGTAAACACACCCAGGCACCAACGAAAGATCGCAGCGCTCGCTGTGGCCCAGGGCGTTGGCAGCGGCTGTTTCGCCCATTTTGAAGGCGGCATGCGCCAGCATGGAAAGGCCGTTAATGTCGCCCGGGGCGTAGATATTGGGAATGCTGGTGCGCATTTGCGCATCCACCACTACCTTGCCGCGTTCTACCTTAATTTTTTCGGCCAGGCTGCCCAGGCATTCCAGATCGGCCACGCGGCCAATCGAAAGCAAAATTTTATCGCAGACAATGGGAGCTTCACCCGAAGCCACCACAGCGGGCTTGCCGCCCTGGTCGGCAATTTTTTCTACCTTCTTGCCCAGCAGCACCTTGATGCCCAGCTTTTCCAGCGATTTTTTCATCAGAGCCGAAAGCTCGGCATCCATGTTGGGCACCAGGCGGTCGGCCAGCTCCACAATGGTTACCTGGCTGCCGAAACCGGCAAAGGCCGTGGCAACCTCGCAGCCAATTACGCCGCCGCCAATAATGCACAGGCGGCCGGGCAGTTCCTGAATATCCAGAATGCCGTCGCTGGTGAGCACATTGGGGTTTTCTACACCCGGGATAGGAATAATACCCGCCTTCGAGCCGCCGCAAAGCAGCGTGCTCTTGGCTGTGTAGGTTTTGTCGCCGCAGGAAATGGTGGTTTCGTTCACCATTTTGGCGGTGCCGTACACAACATCTACACCATTGCTTTTCAGCAGAACGGCAACGCCGCCGGTAAGCTTCTTTACCACGCCGTTTTTATATTCCACAACCTTGGGCATATTTACAGAGGTTTTGGGGTCGTTTAGGATGCCGCGCTGGGCGGCGTGCTTAATAGTTTCAATGCTTTCGGCGGTTTTTACAAAGGTTTTGGTGGGGATGCACCCGCGGTTTAGGCAGGTGCCACCCACTACGTCCTTTTCGAAAAGAATAACCTTGCCGCCCAGCTGTGCCGCCTTAATAGCCGAAACATAGCCGGCAGGGCCACCGCCTATGACTGCTACGTCATACTGGTATGCCATGTTGCAAGCTCCTTCCCGTTACACCAAAATTTCCATGGGGTTTTCCATCAGCTCTTTAATGCGCAGCTGGAATTTTGCGGCCGAAACGCCGTCGAGAATGCGGTGGTCGAAGGTGAAGGAAAGCATCATCAGCTTTTTCACTACAACCTGGCCGTCTACCATAGCCAGCTCATCCTGCACCGAGCAAACGCCCAGAATGCCGGCTTCGGGCTGGTTGATGATGGGGGTGAAGCTGAAAATATCGAACATGCCCATATTGGAAATGGTGAAGGTACCACCGGTGTAATCGTCGGGCTTCAGACCACCGCTGCGGGCCTTGGTGGCAAGCTCTTTGGCCTGGGCAGAAATTTGCGAAAGGCTAAGCTTATCGGCATCGCGAATAACCGGCACCAGCAGGCCTTCGTCCATACCCACGGCAAAGCCGATGTTGGTCTGGGG
>CAYYOY010000014.1:0-13622 GCA_964473265.1 uncultured Oscillospiraceae bacterium | reverse complement strand
GGTCTGCCGCATTTTGATGCCAACCTGCTGGCTGAAAGCCCCGAAAAGGCAGCCTTTTTTGAAGCCTGCTTGGTCGATGGGCGCTGCCAGCCCAAGCCACTGGCCAACTGGCTTAATGGCGATGTTACCCGCCTGCTGGGGGAACGGCGCTGCAACTTGGCAGAAACCAAGCTTACACCCGCTCGCTTGTGCGATATGGTAGCAATGATTGAGAAAAACGAAATTTCCAACACAGCCGGTAAAACGGTACTGGAAGAAAGTATGTTCAGCGATGTTACCCCTGCCCAAGTGGTGGAACAAAAGGGCCTGGCACAAATAAGCGATACCAGCTTTTTAGAGAATGTAGCCAGCACCGTGCTGGGCGCCAACCCGCAGGTTGTGGCCGACTACAAGGGTGGCAAAACCAATGCCTTGGGCTTCCTGGTGGGGCAGTGCATGAAGGCTTCGCAGGGCAAGGGTAACCCTGCGCTACTGCGTGAAATTTTGCTGAAACATTTGGGTTAAAAAAAGTTCCGCTAGGCCTTTCTTTGGTACAAGCCATGGGGACGGCCGGGCGGTTCTGCAAGAAAAAATAAGGGAATGCCCTTTCGGGCATTCCCTTATTTTTTCTTGGCCGGCTGTGCCGGCCACACTTGGGAGGGAAAATCCTACCGGATTTTCCCTCCCAAGTGCGCAGAACCGCCCGGGCCGCTCCACGGCTTGTACCGCAGGCTAACATGCTACTCCCGAAAAAAAGCTCTGCCCACCCACCCATGCGTAGAATTTTTCCTGCCTGGGGAATAAACCCGGACAACTCCTAATATCTATTGGTTAGGATATTGCAAGCCAAGCCCCATGGGGTTGGATATGTAAAAATAAGGAGTGACAACACATGAGCTACCCCAGCCTACCCCAGCGTTTCAGCCACGCCGCCCAGTGCTTAAGCCGCCCCATTGCCGGGCTGCTCGAACCGCTACCCGTGGCGGTAAAGGCACAAACGCAGGAAATTCGCCTGCGGGCAGGGCAGCCTTTGGCGCTACACAATGGGCAAAAGCATTTGTTTGTAGGCATGGATAACGCCCTTTACGAAGCACCCGGCAGCCGCTGCTATATAGTTACGCCGCAAGACGTGCAGGAATGCTTTCAAGCACTCTGCGAATATTCGGTGCATACCCACAGCCACGAAATTAAAAGCGGTTACATAGCAATAAAGGGTGGCCACCGTGCAGGCATTTGCGGCACGGCTGTCTTTTCAGATAAAGAGCTACATACTTTGCGCGATATTACCTCCATTAACCTGCGCATTGCCAAAGAAATTCCCGGGGCGGCCGCTGTATTGGCACAGCGCCTGGCTTCCGGGCCATACGGGTTGCTGCTGGCAGGGCCGCCCTCCAGCGGAAAAACTACCCTGTTGCGCGACCTTGGCCGCCAATTGGGGGGTGGCAGTGGCGGAAATTATTATAAAATTGCAGTAGTGGACGAGCGGGGAGAACTGGCGGCCAGCGTTGGGGGACAGCCCCAGAACGACCTAGGCTGCTGCGCCGACGTTCTTACCGGCTACCGCAAGGGCGAGGGCATTTTGATAGCCCTGCGCACCCTTTCGCCCCAGGTTATTCTGTGCGACGAAATTGGTACCCATGAAGAAATTGAAGCCGTTGAGGCAGGGCTGAACAGCGGTGTGGCCGTTATTGCCAGCGTACATACCTCCACTGCTGCCGAACTGCTTACCCGTCCGCAAACCAGACGGCTGCTGTATACCGGTGCCTTTGAAGAAATTGTGGTGCTGCAGGGCTCTTCGCAGCCCTCGCAAATCAAAGAGATTATTAAAGTGGGTGATTGCATTGCTCAAGCTGGTGGGAATTGGGATGCTGGCCACTAGCTGTGTGGCCACCGGGCTGCGCATGTCGGCCCAGCTGGGCCGGAGGGTGGCTATTCTGGAAGATTGCCTTGCCTTTTTAAACAGCCTTGCCGCCGAGCTGCAATATACCCTTGCGCCCATGCAGAGCATATTCCGGCGGCTACAGGAACAGCCACAATTGGCCCGGCTAGATTTTATTCCAGCCACGGCCAAGGGCTGCGGTAATGGGCAAAGCTTTTGCCTAAGCTTTTCTCAAGCGCTTGAGGCCTCCGCCGTGCTGCCCCGGCAGGATAAACCCCTGTTGGCACCACTGGCACAGGCGTTGGGCGCAACAGGGTTGGAAGGCCAGCTTTCAGCCATTGCGTTGGCTCAGGCGCTCACCGGTACGGCGCTGGAAAAGGCCAGAAGCCGCCGGCAAAGCCATTCCCGGCTTTATGCCACCACCGGCATTTTGTGTGGTGTAGCGGTGGCAATTGTTTTTCTTTAGGTTGCTATTTGCTAACAGCAGGCAAGCAATAGCTGAACATGAAATACAAAATACAGCCTTAATACAGTTGCCTTGGTTGTGCTGCTGTGGCAAGCAAGGCTTACCAATGAACCCAAATATTTTGCAGGATGGTAGCACCAAAAGGGCAGGAGGCAAAGAAGATGGAAGTAGATTTAATTTTCAGAATTGCGGCCATAGGCATCATTGTTTCGGTGCTCTACCAGCTGCTGGTGCGTTCGGGGCGAGAAGAACAGGCTATGCTTACCTCGTTGGCAGGGCTGATTGTGGTGCTAATGATGATAATCTACGAGATAAGCAACCTTTTCCAAACCGCTAAGTCGGTTTTTGGGCTTTGAGTTATGGGCATTTACACGCTGGTAGGTTTGGGGCTGGTGGCGGCTGTGCTGGCTATTTTGCTGCGGCAATACCGCCCCGAATATGCACTGCTCACAGGGCTGGCGGCTGCTGTGCTTATCTTGGCGGCTATTTTTACAGCTGCAAAAGAAATTTTCGCCCGTATTGAATCGCTTTTGGAAGTTGCCAACCTACCTACTATATACCTGCAAGCGGTGTTCAAAGCCCTAGGGATTAGCATTGTGGCGCAGCTGGGGGCCGACAGCTGCCGCGACGCGGGGGAAAGTGCCATTGCCTCAAAATTAGAAATGGCTGGTAAGGTAGCGGTTTTACTGGTAAGCCTACCGCTTTTTGAAAGCCTACTGCAGCTTACCCAACGGCTCTTCCGAATCTAACCCTAGGCTTTACCTGCAGAAAAGAAAACTTTAACGAAACTTTCTCATACCAACCGGGCAGCTGCCCGGAGCAGGAGCAGATTGTGAAAAAGCTAGTGTTTATTCTAATCCTTATGCTACTGTTGACGCTCCGGGTAAACGCCGAAAGTGTGCTACCCGATATTTCGGCCGAGCTTGAGGCCATTGACAGCAGCGGCCTGGAACAAACCCTACCAGACGAAACCCGCCGGCAGCTGGAAGAAAACCAGCTATCTCCGCAGAACGTTACCGGCCTTTTGGAATTTGGGCCACAGCAGTTGCTGCAAACCGCCTACCGCCAGCTACTGGCGCAAATTAACCGGCCGTTGCAGGGCTTTGCCAGTGTGCTGGGGGTTATTCTTCTGGCGGCGCTGCTCGAGGGGCTTAAATCTTCGGGTAACGATGGGCAAATCCGCCAGGTTTTCAGCATTATTTCTTCGCTGGCTATTTGCGGGGTACTGGCCGAGCCTATTATTAGCTGTATTGTAGATACCGCCGCCGCCATAAAAAGCTGCTCCGATTTTGTGCTGGGTTTTGTACCGGTTTTTGCCGGTGTACTCACAGCCGGGGGCCAACCGGTTACTGCTTCGGGCTACAGTCTGTTTTTATTTTGGATATGCCAAATTATCTCGCGCTTGGCTTCCACCGTGCTTATGCCCGTTTTGGGCATCTACCTTGGCTTTTGCATTATTTCGGCGGCAGCACCGCAGCTACAGCTGGCCTCGCTGGCTAAGGGCTTTAAAAACCTGGTCACCTGGGGCATGGGGCTTATGCTTACTATTTTTGTTGGCTTTATGACAGTGCAAAGCATTGCCGCAGGAAGCGGTGATACGGTGGCCGCCAAAACCACCAAGTTTCTTATAGGCTCTTTTGTACCGGTGGTGGGCGGTGCCCTTTCCGATGCTTTCATTGCTGCACAGGGCTGCATTCAGCTACTTAAGGCAACACTGGGGGCCTATGGTATTATTGCGGCGGCCTTCATCTTCTTGCCGGTGGTTATACGGCTGGGCTTATGGTATTTGGTTACGCAGGCAGGTAGCATGGCCAGCGATATTTTCGACCTAAAAGAAGCTTCCTCTATTCTAACTGCTATGTCCACCACTCTGGGCATATTGCTTGCAATGGTTATGTTTTATATTTTGCTTATTATAATAACTACCTCGGTGGTGCTGGTGGTAGGGCAGGGGGTGTTGTAAATGATTGACGCACTGCGGGGTTGGGCGGCGGCAGTAGGCTGCGCGGCAGTGGCCGGTGGGTTGGCACTTTCGCTTTCACCCAGCACCGGCATGCAACGGGTGTTGCGCCTTTCGCTGGCGGCTTTTTTCATCTGCTGCATGATGGTACCCCTTATGGGTAGCCGCCCGGAATTCCCAACACTTAGCGCCGGTGCCGCACAAGTGCAAAGCCAAGAAATTGCCGAAAAGCTTAAGATTGTGATGGATGAGCGCATAGACCGTCAGGCTGGCGAGCAAATTAAAACCAGCCTGGAAAGAAATTTGCAGGACTTGGGCATAAATCCCCTTGATGTAAAAATATACATAGTCTCAGATAATACCCAACAGGATAACGTAGTCATACAAGCCGACATTAAGCTGGAAAGCAAATATGCCGGCCGTCACGATGAGCTTGTCACCTACCTGAAAAACAAGCTGGGCATTAGCGTGAAGCTGGGGTACGAATAGCAGGGAGGTTGAAATGAGATGACCCAAAGCGTGGGATGGCATAAGCTAAAGAAGTTTGTTGCAGGCCGTAAAACAACCGATTGGATTGTCTGGCTGGGCTTAGCCGGCATTGCGCTCATCTTTTTTTCCAGTTTTCTGCCCTTAAAAGAACAGACGGCAACGCCCCAGGGGCAGGCGCAGCAGGCTGTAGCCACGCAATACGAGCGGGAGCTTGAACACAGGCTTACCGAGCTGGTGGGCAGCATACAAGGTGTGGGCCAGATAAAAATTATGGTTACAATTGAAAAAAGCGCGGAAAAGGTATTTGCAACAGAACGTAAGGATAATACCGACAAAAAGGAGGACTACCTAGGTGAGGCGCTGCAGACGGTACAGCAAAGAGTTGACAACGAGGTTCGCTACATTCTTGTGGATGGGCCGAGCGGCAAAAAGGAGGCGTTGCTAACAGCTGAGCTGGAACCGGAAATTAAGGGAGTGGTAATTGTTTGCGAAGGGGCAAACGACCCACGCGTGGTGATAGAGGTAGTGCAGGCCGTTACTACAGCGCTGCAAATCTCTTCCGGCCGGGTGTGTGTAGCCCCGCTGGGCAAATAGCCTGGGCAGCAGTTTTCCCATTGGCAGGCGCACAATTGCAGTATATCAAGTGAGAGGAAGGCTCGTCATGAATATGATTATCGGCAAGAAGCAAATTGTTTTATCCGCTCTGGTGCTTGCGCTTAGCATTGCGGTGTACCTCAACTGGCAATATTCCAAAACCGACGGCAGTCTGCAGCCTACCAACGCCAACGATTATGGCGAAACCGCCGGCATGGCAGATGGCGCCGACGGCGAAAACTACGGCGAAGCCTATTTTGCCGAAGCCAAGCTTACCCGCACCCGCAGCCGCGATCAGGCAGTAGAAACTCTGAAAACTATGATGGCCGACAGCCAGCTTTCTGCCGACCAAAAGGCCGAGCTTGCGCTGGAAGCTGCTAAAATGGCTAAGTCGATTGAAACGGAAGGTAAGATTGAAAACCTTATTAAAGCCCAGGGCTTTGCCGACTGCATGGTATACTACGATACCGCCAAGGTAGACGTAGTAGTGAAAAGCGAAGGCCTTAAAGATGAAGATGTAGCCATGATGAAGGACATTATTTTGAAGGAAACCAATATCTCAGCACAAAATATTTCAATTATGGAAGTAAAGTAGTTGTCTGCGGGGAAAATTGTGGTATAATAACTGTACAGTAAGCAGTTTTTGCTTACACCCAGCCAAAGCTGGGCATCCTGCCGCTCAGCGGCAAGGTGCGGTTATTAGCTCCACAAATAACTAAGTTGCCGGCTAGGTGTAAAGCCTGCAGGCAAGCATTTGCTGAAGCTAATAATCGTATGCTCCACCCGGAATAGCTGGGTGTTGCCGCAGCAGGCGGCAACTTCCGGAATAGGGAATTTTCTAGGAGTGAGAAGTATGCGAAACAATGAAGCACACGCCGTTGCCGGTAGTCTGCGAATATCGCAAGAAGTGGTTACAACCATTGCGAGCAATGCCGTAAAGGAGATAGAGGGCGTTGCCTCGCTGGCAGCCTTTACCTCTAACATTACCGGCTGGCTTATCCGCAAGCAAACCTCTCGGCCCATTGTGGTAAACCTGAACGACGATGTTGCGGTAATCGATATTCATGTCAACATTAAGTATGGGGCCCGCATACCAGAGGTTTCCAGTGCCATTCAGCGGTCGGTGAAGGAATCGGTACAAAACATGACGGGCATTACCGTTACCAAGGTGAATGTGAACATTGCCGGTATCTCCTTCGACGAGCCCATTCCCCAGGAATAAACCCCACAGCATACCCTCTTCCGGGAGGGTATGCTTTTGCCATTATATCGTAGGAGAATACAACCAATGAAACGTAGCGAAGCCCGAGAGCTTGCATTTGTCTTGTTATTCGAAGCCTCCTTTCAACCTGAAAAAAACTTAAAAGAAATTGTTTTTAACGCCCAACAAACCCGTGACCTTGAATTGGACGAGTTTGCGGTCCGCCTGGCCGATACAGCGTTGGAAAAGCGCGAGCAGCTCGACGAGCTGATTGGCCGGCACAGCCAAAATTGGAAGGCAGAACGCCTTTCACGGGTAGCCGTAGCATTGCTGCGTCTGGCGTTGTGCGAAATGCAGTTCATGCAGGATGTACCGGTGGGTGTCGCCATTAATGAAGCGGTAGAGCTGGCCAAAAAATATGGCGGTGAAGAAGAAGCCGGCTTTATTAACGGTGTATTAGGTGCTGTGGCCCGCAACAGCCAAGCGCCGGTAAACTAACGTGGCCATTTACTTAGGGTTAGATACCAGCAACTACACAAGCTCTGTAGCGCTATATAATACCCACACCCAAACGCTGCAAAGCCTGCGCAAGCCGCTGGCAGTGGCGGGCGGACGGCTGGGTCTGCGGCAGAGCGATGCGGTGTTTGCCCATGTGCAGCAGCTAGGCAGTCTGCTGCAAAGCTTGTTAGAATCGTGCCCGCCTCTGGCGGGGGTGGGGGTTTCGGCCCGGCCACGCAACCTGCCGGGTTCATACATGCCTTGCTTTTTGGTAGGGGAGCTTGCAGCACAGTCAGTAGCGGCTGGGCAGGGGCTGCCCTGTTTGCGTTTTTCGCACCAGGAAGGGCATATCATGGCGGCGCTGCAGGGCTGCAAACGGCCCGAACTTGCCGAGCGTGAATTTTTGGCCCTTCACTTTTCGGGTGGCACTACCGATTGCTTGCATGTTTTGCCTAACAAGGAAAACAGCTTTACAGTAACAACTCTTTATACCTCCTGCGACCTTAAGGCAGGACAAGCCGTTGACCGTGTGGGTGCAAGCCTGGGCCTGCCCTTTCCGGCAGGGCCGGCTTTGGATGCACTGGCGTTGCAATCCACGGCGCACTTTACCCACAAGCCTGCCTTCCGGCAGGGGGATGTTTGCCTTTCGGGCATAGAGAATATCTGTGAGGGGCTGCTGCAAAAATCGGCCAGTGCACAGGATATTGCCTGCTGCTGCCTTGAGTATATTGCCAAGGCGGCCGATAAGATGACCGCCCAAGCGCTGGAGCGTTTTCCCGGCCTGCCGGTGGTGTATGCTGGCGGTGTGATGTGCAGCAGCTTTATTCGCAGGCGGCTGGAGCCAAAATACGGTGGGCTGTTTGCCCCACCAGAACTTTCGGCCGATAATGCCTGCGGCATTGCCATATTGGCCGCCCGCCGGGCTGGAAAGGAGCCAAATGCATGAACGGCAGCTTTACAGTGCTAAGCGTATCTCAGCTCAACCGCTATGTAAAAAGCCTGCTGGATACCCCCCAGCTGCGTGAAATTTATGTTCGGGGCGAAATTTCCGGCCTGAGCAGGCATTATAAATCGGGCCATGTGTATATGACGCTGAAGGATGGCAATGCTGCCGTGCGTGCGGTACTGTTTGCCGAGCATGCCGCCCGCATCCCTTTTGAGCCGCAGGACGGCATGGGGGTAATTGTGCGTGCTTCTGCCCGGCTATATGAGCGGGACGGGAGCTTCCAGCTGTATGTCTATGATATGCAGCCCGAGGGGTTGGGGGCTGTTTGGCTGGCTTTTGAGCAGTGCAAGGCACGTCTTTTGGCCGAGGGGCTGTTCGACGCTGCGGCCAAGCGGCCCTTGCCGGAATACCCCTTGCGTATTGGGGTAATTACCTCTGCTTCCGGCGCGGTGCTGGAGGATATTACCACTGTTTTAGCCCGACGCTGGCCGGTGGCACGTGTGGTGCTTCGCCCTGCGGCGGTGCAGGGCAGAGGGGCTGCTGCCGAGCTTACCGCCGCAGTCCGGCAGCTTAACGCCCAAAATGCCTGCGATGTTATCATCCTAGGGCGGGGTGGAGGCTCGACCGAAGATTTATCTGCCTTCAACGACGAAGAGCTGGCGCGGGCTATATTTGCCGGGCATATACCGCTGGTTTCGGCGGTGGGCCATGAAACCGATTATACCATCTGCGACCTGGTGGCAGACCTGCGTGCCCCCACTCCTTCGGCGGCGGCCGAGCTGGTTGCGCCCGATATCCACGAGCTGCGTTTCGAGCTTGCCGGTATAAGGCAGGGCCTTTATATGCAGCTAATGCACAAAATTGAATCATTGCAATTACAATTAAACAATCGAGCAGACATAATATATGCAAAAAACCCCCATAATCTTGTAAAACAAAATGGACAAATGCTTAACTTTTTGGTAAAATTACTTTCAGAGTGTATGCACAGCAAGCTGGAACAGCGGCGAGCCGAGTTGGATAAACATGCAACCGCCCTGGAAGGCCTCAACCCGTTGGCGGTGTTACGCCGGGGTTACAGCTACACGCTGCACAACGGTAAACCGCTCACTACACCCCAGGGCCTGGCTGTGGGGGACAAGCTGGAAACCATTTTGCAGCAGGGGCGGGTTGTTTCGGTAGTGCAACAACTGCTGCCCGCACAAGAAACATACGGAAAGGCAGAGCTATGAAGCAAGAAAAGCCAAGCATGTCTATTGAGGCTACTCTCCAGCGTCTGGGGCAGATTGCCGCCCAACTCGATAACCCTAAAACCGGCCTGGAGCAAAGCATAGAGCTTTTTAGCGAGGGTGCAAGGCTGGTGCAGCAAGCCAGTGAATGCCTTGCACAAGCCCAGCTGAAGATAGAACAACTACTGCCTAAGGAGATCGACCTTGAATAAACAGGAGTTTGAAGCCAGTTTTGCCCGCTATGCCGGCTTGGCAGAAGAAGGCCTGGCCGACCTGCTACCCGACGGCAGCCTGCCACAGAGCCGTGTAATACAAGCAATGGGGTATAGCCTGCTGGGTGGCGGCAAACGCATACGTGCGGTGCTGGTGCTAGCCTTTTGCAGGCTGTGCGGTGGCAACGAGCAAGAAGCGTTGCCTTTTGCCTGTGCCATTGAAATGCTGCATGCCTATTCTCTGATACACGACGACCTACCCTGTATGGATAACGACGATCTACGGCGTGGCAAACCTGCTTGCCACATTGCCTTTGGCCAAGCCACTGCGCTGCTGGCCGGCGACGCTCTGTTGACACTGGCCTTTGAGGTTATGCTGCAACAAAACCAAACCCTTGCTCCCGAGCGTCGGTTGGCGGCAGCCGGCGAGCTTGCCCGGGCGGCCGGGGTCTGCGGCATGGTTGGCGGCCAAGTGCTCGATTTAGCCTACGAAACACAACCCGCCACTATGGAACAAATTGAGCATATGCAGGCCCTAAAAACCGGCGCTTTGCTACGCGCCGCAGCCAAAATGGGCTGCATTGTGGCGGGGGCTTCGCCAGCCCAGCTTCAAAATGCTGACGCATATGCCACCGCACTTGGCCTGGCATTTCAAATTGTAGACGATATTCTGGATGTTACCGCCGACCCAAAAGCATTGGGCAAGCCGGTGGGCAGCGACATAAAAAACCACAAAGCAACCTATGTGGCACAATACGGCCTGGAACGTGCCCGGCAGCGTGTGCAAGAGCTCAGCCACCAGGCCGCCCAGGCATTGGCAGACGGCGGTGAAGAACGCGAGTTCTTGCTGCGTTTATTGGACATGCTGGCCCAACGAAGCCATTAGGCTGGCAAAATCATTACTCTATAGCCATTGTGGACACAAGCGCCGTCGGCTGCGGCGCAAAAATGGGGGGTACCATGGAACTTTGGAAATATTTAACCAGCAACTATCTTATTAATGTGGGGTTTGTTGCTTGGTTTCTGGCACAGCTACTTAAATTTTTGCTTACCTATGCCTTTACTAAGCGTTTTGTGCCCGAACGTCTAGTGGGGGCCGGAGGCATGCCCAGTTCGCATTCCTCGTTGGTTTGCTCTATGACGGTAGCGGCCGCCAAAAAGCTGGGCTTTACTTCTCCTGTGTTTGCGGTCATTTTGGCGCTTGCCGGTATTGTTATGTACGATGCCATGGGCGTGCGCCGTGCCGCCGGCGAGCAAGCCAAGGTGCTTAATAAAATGGTGTTTGATTTCCGAGATCTAAATAACGATATTAAAAAGCTCATCTCCCTCTTTGAGCAGGAGGAAGAAGAGGACGAGGATAACAAGAAGCTGAAGGAATACATTGGCCACACGCCGCTGGAAGTTTTGGGCGGTGCGTTGCTGGGCATTTTGGTCGCGGCTGTTATGCCGGTGTTCTAGCCTTTCCCGGTTTTGTATGGACAATTTCGCAGCCACCAAAGATAAGGAAGGAGCACTGTCATGCCGCAACGACTGGACGCTGCTCTGGTAAGCATGGGCCTCGTGCCCAGCCGCGAAAAAGCCAAAGCGGTAATAATGTCCGGCCAAGTATATGTAAACAGCCAAAAGGCCGATAAACCCGGCCACCCCGTGCGAGAGGACGAGCAAATTGAATTGCGTGGCCCACAGTTGCGATATGTAAGCCGCGGCGGGCTAAAACTTGAAAAAGCTCTGCAAAGCTTTCAGCTTTCGGTAGAGGGGCTTTCCTGCATGGACGTTGGCGCCTCTACCGGGGGCTTTACCGATTGCATGCTGCAAAACGGTGCCGCCCGGGTAGTGGCGGTGGATGTAGGGTACGGCCAGCTGGCCTGGAGCCTACGCAATGATAGCCGGGTGCTCAACTTAGAGCGCACCAATATTCGCAAGCTTTCCCCCGAGGCCATCGGCCAGCCTGTAGAATTTGCCACGGTAGATGTTTCTTTCATTTCGTTGGGTTTGGTGCTACCTGTTTTGGAACAACTGCTGCAGCCGCAGGCCAAGGTGGTTTGTCTGGTAAAGCCGCAATTCGAGGCCGGTCGCGAGCTGGTTGGCAAAAAAGGTGTGGTGAAAGACCCTGCAACCCACTGTCTTGTATTGGAAAAAGTGCTGGGCTTTGCCGCCCAGACCGGGTTCGTACCCCTGGGCCTAGATTTTTCGCCGGTAAAGGGCCCGGAGGGAAATATCGAATATCTCTTGCTGCTGCAAAAGGGCGGGCAGGGTTGCGACATTACTTCTGAAATTGTTGCCGGGCTGGTAGAGGCTTCGCATCAGGCGCTGGCTTGATGTAAAATTCCACAAAGGGGTGAAGCGGTGCGCCGTTTGCTTATTTTGCCTAATATCACCAAGCCGGAGGCACTGGCCTGCACGGCACTTGTGGTTGAAAAGCTGGTTGCGCTGGGCTGCCAGCCCCTGCTGCAACAAGAGCATTTTAAGTTGCTGCCGGGCTGCCCGGCAGGCTTTGGCAATTTTCCCCGGCTGCTGGAACAGTGCGAGGGCATTTTGGCTATCGGTGGCGACGGCACCATCATTCATGCCCTCAAACATGGCGTGGAAGCCGGTAAGCCGGTATTAGGCATTAATGCCGGGCGGCTGGGCTTTTTGGCCGAAGTAGAGCCCGACGAGCTGGAAGAAAAGCTCAACCGCTTAGTGCTGGGCAGCTACCGCATAGAACAGCGCACAGTGCTGCGTGCCGCGGTAGACCAAAACTTTGTTGGCTATGCCCTGAACGATGTGGTGCTCACCAAAGGCGAGGGCCACACCCTGGCTGAATTTGAAATAGCCTGCGGCGGGCGCTTTATGGATAGCTTTCGGGCCGACGGCATTATCTTTTCCACCCCTATGGGCTCCACGGCCTATTCGCTTTCCGCCGGTGGCCCGGTGGTAGACCCGGCCATAGACGCCATTTTACTTACCCCCATTTGTCCCCATGCGCTTTCGGTGCGGCCTACGCTGCTTTCGGGCAGAGAAAGCATTGTTACCACCAGCCGTGAACCGCTTGCGCTTACACTGGACGGCCAACCACCGCTTACACTTACGCCCGGGCAACAGCTGGCGGTTTCTAAGGCTGTAAAGCCTGCGGACTTTATAAGCTTCGGCGAAAAAGAGTTTTTTGAAGTTTTAAGTAAAAAAATAAGAAACAGGGGGTAACCTGCATGAAATCCAAGCGACATGCTAAAATTCTTGAACTGATTTCCAGCCATGCTATTGACACACAGGAAGAACTGCTGGGTCTGCTAAACCAGGAGGGCTTTAAGGCCACCCAGGCCACTGTTTCGAGGGATATTAAAGAACTGCGCCTGGTAAAAACCCAGGCCGCCGACGGACGCTACAGGTATGTTACCGGCATTCGGCAGGAAAAAGCCGATATCTCCTTTAAGTTCCACGCTATTTTTGCAGAATCGGCCACCAGTGTGGATTATGCCGGTAACATGGTGTGTGTTCGCTGTTATACCGGCATGGCCAACGCAGCCTGCGCCGCGCTCGATTCCATCCACTGGCAGGGGGTCGTAGGCACACTGGCGGGGGACGACACCATCTTTGTGCTGGTGCGCACCCAGGAAAATGCCCAGGCTCTCTGCGACCAACTAAAGAAAATGCTCGCACACGACAACCATTAGAAGATAGATATTAGGCTTGTATAGGAGGTGGGCAGGTGCTTTCGGAGCTTTTTATACAGAACATTGCGGTAATTGGTGAGGTGAGCATTGCGCTTGCACCCGGGCTGAATGTTTTTACAGGCGAAACAGGTGCCGGTAAAACTATACTCATCAACGCCATTAACGCCGTGCTGGGGGGACGCACCTCTCGGGATATTATTCGCACAGGCGAAAGTAAGGCACTGGTTTCGGCAGTGTTTACCGATATTCCCACCGAGGTATGCGCACACCTGGCTGAACTGGGCTTCGCACTGGAAGAGGGCGAAGAGCTGCTCATTACCCGGGAAATATTGCAGGATGGCCGCGGGGCCTGTAAGATAAACGGCCGACCGGCCACCGCCACACTGCTGCGCGAAGTAGCCTCGCTGCTCATCAACCTGCACGGCCAGCAAGATAATTACGACCTGCTTTCAGGCGAAAAACACTTAGGGTACATAGATAGCTTTGGTGGGCTTGGCGAGCTGTTGGAACAATACC
>CAYYOY010000013.1:3549-13701 GCA_964473265.1 uncultured Oscillospiraceae bacterium | reverse complement strand
GGGATGGCCCCCGAGGCAAACTGCCGTACGGCAGTTTGCCTCGGGGGCCATCCCGGGTGCTTGTGTTTAAAACCTTGGCTATTTTGGTGCTCGGTTATAGATGCGGCCAAGACAGCGCACACGGGCAATACACTACGCTAATTGTATGATGCAGTCGTTAGGACTGCTTCTTATTTTCCCGCATGCGCAGGCCGTGGTCTAGCTGGCTTTTGCGGATGCGTATGCTTTTGGGCGTAACCTCCAGCAGCTCGTCGGACGCCAGAAATTCCAGGCATTCCTCTAGGCTCATGCGGCGGTGGGGAATTAGGCGCAAGGCATCGTCGCTGCCTGAAGCACGCATGTTGGTCATCTGCTTGCGCTTGCAAACGTTTACCACAATATCCTCGCTTTTGGGCGAAAAGCCCACCACCATGCCGGCATACACCGGCGTGCCGGGGCCAATAAACATTGCACCGCGCTCCTGCGCGTTGAAAAGGCCGTAGGTTACAGCCTCGCCGGTTTCGTGGGCGATTAACGAACCGGTGTTGCGGGTGGGAATGTCGCCCTTATGCGGGCCGTAGCTGTGGAACACCGTTGAAAGTATACCCTCGCCCCGGGTATCGGTGAGGAATTCGCTGCGGTAGCCAAAGAGGCCGCGCGCAGGAATAAGGAATTCCAGCTTCATGCGGCTGCCTTGGGGGGTCATGGCCTGCAGCTCGCCACGGCGGCTGCCCAGTTTTTCCATTACGCCGCCCACCCATTCTTCGGGCACGTCGGCCACCAGTTGCTCGTAGGGTTCCAGCAGGTTGCCGGCTTCGTCCTGGTGCATGAGCACACGGGGGGTAGAAACCTGGAATTCATAGCCTTCACGCCGCATGTTCTCTATAAGAATAGAAAGGTGCATTTCTCCTCGGCCCAGCACACGGAAAGCTTCGGTGGTTTCGGTTTCCTGCACCTGCAGCGAAACATCTCGCAGTAGTTCGCGGAAGAGCCGTTCGCGCAGCTGGCGGCTGGTTACAAACTTGCCCTCGCGCCCGGCAAAGGGGGAATCGTTTACCGAGAAGGTCATTTCTACTGTGGGCTCGCTTATTTTAACAAAGGGCAGGGGAGCAACCTCGGCAGGGTCGCAAACGGTATTGCCAATGTTTACATCTACCAGGCCCGAAACAGCCACAATGTCGCCCGCTTGGGCCTGCTGTACAGGGGTGCGCCCCACGCCGTCAAACTGGTAGATAGCCGTCACCTTGCCCTTGCCGGTAACCTCGGGGCGGTGGAAATCGCAAATAGCAAGCTCTTGGTTTTGGCGCAGCGTGCCGCGCTCTATGCGGCCAATGCCAATGCGCCCCACATATTCGCTGTAGTCTATGGAAGAAACCAGCAGGGCCAGCGGGCTTTCAGTATCCACCTCGGGGCAGGGGATGTACTCTACAATAGTATCCAACAGCGGCAGCAGGCTTTCGCCCGGCACATCCGGCGAATAGCTGGCCGTGCCCGAACGCCCCGAGCAGAAGAGCATGGGGCTATCCAGCTGCCGGTCGGAAGCGCCTAGGTCCATCAACAGCTCGAGCACTTCGTCAATTACCTCTTTAATGCGCGCGTCGGGGCGGTCAATTTTATTTACCACCACAATAATGGAATGCCCCAGCTCCAGCGCCTTGCCCAGCACAAACCGGGTTTGGGGCATGGGCCCTTCGGCGGCATCCACCAGCAGTAGCACGCCGTCTACCATTTTCAACACACGCTCTACCTGGCCGCCGAAATCGGCGTGGCCGGGGGTGTCTACCAAGTTAATTTTAACATCCTTGTGCAGGCAGGAAGCGTTCTTGGCCAGTATGGTAATGCCACGTTCACGTTCCAGGTCGTTTGAATCCATCACACGTTCCTGCACCACTTGGTTTTCGCGAAAGGTGCCGCTCTGCGAGAGCAGGCCGTCTACCAGCGTGGTTTTGCCGTGGTCAACGTGCGCAATAATGGCGATATTTCTTAAATCGGTTCGCTTCATTTCATCCTCCGTTGGGTAAATCTATCAAACCATTTTAACAGTTTTGCACGGTTTATACAAGTGTTGCGGTAAATCTTCATTGGTTACCTGTATTTTTAAGTATACGCATTAGGCGCCCCCATGGATTATTAGTTGGTAGGGCTATCAATGTGTGGGCTATGCTTTTTAAAACTTTCTAAAAAAGTGGCGCGGGGTGGCTGTTTGAACAGCCAAAACCCGCTACCGCAGCTTTTGTTTATGGGGTGCCATGGCATAGCTCGCTTAAAGTGCGCTTTGTAAAAATTGTTCCAACCGCTCTTTGGTAACTCCCTGGCCCAGAAGGGCATCCAGCCGGCGGCCGTCCTCTAAAATAAACGAGGGAACCGCCTGCAGGCCAAGCTTTTCCCAGGCGTGGGCATTGGCTTGCTCCAGCGCCGCAGTATACTCTCCGCTGCCAATCGCCTGTACGAAGGCGTGTGCATCTACCCCGGCCCGTGCTGCGCATTCGGCAAGCAAGGCCATATCTTCCATGTTCTTTCGCTGCTGCCAGGCCGCCGCAAACACCAGCTCATTGTACAGCGCCGCATTACCGCCCTGCTCGCACACAAAAAACAGCCCTTGAATGGCGAGATCGCTGTGGCGGGGAAAGTGAGGCTCGTAGGCTCTGGGGTGTGCCTCGCAGGGCCGCCAAACAGGCACAATTTGTGGGAATTTTGGCAGCAGCTCGGTCCAGTACCTATGCCCCTTCTCACAGAATTCACACAGGTAATCGAAATAAATTTCCAGCTTTAGTTCGCGCGCATTGCCCATTTTTACTTATCTCCAATAGCAATAGTTTTAAAAGGTTCCTTTGTTTACAGTTTGTCTTCCCAGTGCCGCATAAGGCCTTGGGCTATTCTTCCCGCTGTACCGCTTGCACATAGCAGCGGCCGGTGCAGGTGCCGGCTATGCCGCCCAGCCCGCTTTCGCGCAGTTCAAATGGTAGGGCACGTCCCACCAGACGCATGGCTGAAACCATCTCGTCAAAGGGCACGCGGTTGCTCACCCCCGCAAGGGCCAGCTGGCTGGCTACCAGCGCGTTGGCCACACCAATGGCATTGCGCTTTTGGCAGGGCTCTTCCACGAGGCCGGCAATGGGGTCGCACACCAGGCCCAGCAGGTTGCCCAGCGAGGTGGCAGCCGCCCATAGGCATTGTTCCGGGCTGCCGCCCAGCAGCTGCGTTACCGCCGCCGCCCCCATGGCCGAAGCCGCACCAACCTCTGCTTGGCAGCCGCCCTCCGCACCGGATATGGTCGCCCCATGCGCAATAAGATACCCCACTGCAGCCGCGCACAGCAGGCCTTCCAACAGCTGCTCGTGCCGCAGGCCCTGTTGTTCCTCCAGTGCCAACAACAGCCCCGGCACCACCCCCGCCGAACCGGCAGTGGGGGCCGCCACAATAAGCCCCATAGAGGCGTTTACCTCCATAATGCCCATGGCGTAGGTTACTGCCTTGGCCTGCAGCGGCCCGCAAAGAAGCTGGCCTACATTGGCCGCGCCGGCCAGCTTGCGGGCTTCGCCGCCAATTAGGCCGCCCATAGAGCGCAGTTCTTCGGTAAGAGAACGCGTTACACCCTCGCGCATAATCTCTAGTGAACGTGTAAGCCCGGCCAGCACATCTTCGGGCTGCCGGCCGAAAAGCTCACATTCCCGCGCCAGCATGGCCTGCGAAATTGTACAGTTGTGGCTGCGGCAAAGCTCCAGCAGCTGGTCGCCGTTTTGAAAATCCATATACTTTCCTCCTGCCTGCGCTTACACGCGAATGCTGCGGGCGGCAAGCACCCTAGGGCTACGGCGCAGGCTTTCCAGCACACGGTCGTCAATCTCTTGGTCGGTTTCTACCATGGTGTAGGCCGCTTCGCCCTTGTGTTCGCGGTGCACCCGCATAAAGGCAATATTAATGCCATAATCGGCCATGCATTTGCCAATGTGGGCAATTACCCCCGGTGCGTCCTGCTGGTGAATGAGAATGGTATTGTACTCCCCTGTAAAATGCACATCAATGCCGTTGATACGGCTTAGCAGCACCATGCCTCCTCCCAGCGAAGCACCCAGCACGTGGTTTTCGCCTTCGTTGCCATAGGCAATTATCTCTACCGTGTTGGGGTGGTAGGCAGGGTTGTCCTCTCCAATGGTAAAGGAATACTCCAGCCCGGCGGCCGCAGCGTGGGCAAAGGCCTCGCGGATGCGAATATCCTCGGTTTCCATGCCCAGCATGCCTGAAAGCAGGGCGCGGTCGGTGCCGTGCCCACGGTAGGTTTTGGCAAAGGAGCCATACAGCACAAAATTTACCCGCCGCAAGCCTGTGCCGGCTATTTGCCGAGCAATGCGGGCAATGCGCAGCGCCCCTGCCGTGTGCGAACTGGAAGGGCCTATCATGTTAGGGCCAATAATATCAAATACACTAATCTTTTCCATAAAAGCACCTCTGGCAGTATTATATGACAAAACAGCGCTAAAAACAATTTGTTTGTTAAAATGCCTGCCATGCTTTATATTTCGGAAGGTGCTACCGGTAAATTTACACTCCAAGCCAAACTAAAAAGCAAGGCTAAACAACAAGAAAAACTGCAAACGTTGCTGAATGGCGCAGGTGAATAAAACAGCCTGTTTCTTTCATAAACCACATATTTTTATGCATAAACTAGAGCATGATTGACTTTCAGGATTTAAACCCGCAGCTGTTTGTGACAGTAGGAGAGGTGCTAGGCGATGCAATGGCAGGCAATTTGCCCTTTAACGTACAGAATGCAATTGGTAACTGGCTGCAGCTGGTAGGGCAGGCCATTTTAACCTATAACGCGCAGCAGCAATATTTTCAAAGCGGTCCGGGCAGGTTTTATAACGAAGCATATCGTGATGTTACCAATCCCTTTACACCGCCTCATCCTTCTACAGAAATAACAAAAGAATTGAACCACTTGAAAGAAAGCATAGAAGCCTTGCAGGCGCAAGTAAACAAACTAATTAAGTAACATGAGGAAAACAAAAAGGCGGCAGTTTTCACTGTCCGCCTTTTTCTCATTAAAGCCGCATGGGTGCGTTTTTGCTGCGTAGTGGAAGATACGCAAAGATAGCTTTGTCTTACTAAAAAACGCTCTCAATCAGGCGGTCGGCACCGGGGGGCGAATATTGCCACCGTTCAATTACGCCAGAATCGATAAAATATTTAGAAAGCTCGGGTGTGTATTGGGCGTCGAAGGTTTCAACAACCGCCAGCTTTACCTTCATTTTTTCGGGCATAAAGCTCTTTATGTATACGCTGGCGTGTTGCCCTTCGCGAACGCCTGCCCGAGGTGTGGCCAGACCCACCAGGTTAGGGGTTAGCTCTATGAACATACCGGCATCTAAAATAGAACGCACCACCCCGGCCACCGTTTCACCGGGGCAGAAAAGTTCGGCATTTTGCTCCCAGGTGCCCAGCAGTTCCTTGTGGCTTAGCAGAACCCTGCGCGCACTATCCACGCTGCGCACCACTGCTTTAATATCCTGGCCGACGTAAAAGCGGTCGGAGGGGTGCGAAATGCGCGAAACCGAGATCGCGTCTATAGGCAAAAGTGCAGCCAGGCCGCAGCCTACGTCTGCAAAGCAGCCAAAGGGCTCTAAATGGGTTACCCGGGCGGGGATCACCTGGCCGGGAACCAGCGAGTCTATATAACGGTCGAGGCATTCCTGCTGGGCTGCCCGGCGCGAAAGCACAGGGCGTACTTCTTCGCCTTCATTCCAAAAATCGATAACCTTAAAGCAGACAGGCTTATTTACACGCGAAATGATGGCAATATCTTTGGTGGTACCTTCGCTGATACCAATGGCCCCTTCGGTATAGGGGATAATGCCTCTGGTATAGCCCAGGTCTACAATAAGGTTGTGCGAAGTATCGCACACTATTGCCCTTGCTTCCAAAATAGTGCCCTTTTGTTGTGCGGTTTTGAGCGAGGCCAAGCTGGAAAGTGCTGCTGTGTTTTCAGGCTGGCCGGTACGGCAGCCCTCGGGTAGGTAGGAAAACATTTTGTAAGCCTCCTAAATTTTCAAGTATAGTACTTTGCACAATGAACATTTGAAAGTCTAATTTCGGCACAAACCGAATTTGCAGGGGCCGTGAGTATTCGAATAGCACTTGCCTAAGGAAAACCGGCGCTTTCTGTAAAAGCGCCGGAGTGTATGTACGGCGTGCGCTATTGCGCGCTGCCGCCGGTGCTAGGTCTTCTGGGCCGATGTCTGTGTCGGTTGCTTGGGGCGGCGGCGCGTGCAGACTGGGGCTTGGAGGTGGGCGAATGGTGCTTGGGCGCGGGTTTAGGTGTGGGTGGCGGGGGTAGTATCTGCGCGGGGAAGGGGTGCTGGGATACTACCGGTACACGCTTGCCGCTTAGTTTTTCAATATCGGCCAGGTAGGGGCGTTCCTCCCAATCGCAAAACGAGATCGCAATACCGCTAAGCCCTGCCCGCCCTGTGCGCCCAATGCGGTGCACATAGGTTTCGGGCAGGTTGGGCAAGTCGAAGTTAATTACATGCGAAAGAGCGTCAATATCTATGCCCCGTGCGGCAATATCGGTAGCTACCAGCACGCGGGTAGCGCCGCTCTTAAAGCTGCTTAACGCCAGTTGCCGTGCATTTTGCGATTTATTGCCGTGTATAGCCTGTGCGTGAATGCCGGCGCGGGTAAGCTCGCGGGTAACGCGGTCGGCCCCGTGCTTGGTGCGGGTGAACACCAACGCACTGCCAATTTCACCCTGTTGCAGCAGGTGCAGCAACAAGTGCCGCTTGTTGGTTTTATCTACAAAGTAAACCGATTGTTCAATGCTTTCCACCGTAGAAGAAACCGGTGTAACCTGCACCTGCACCGGCTGGTGTAGCATGTCGGTTGCCATAGATGCAATTTCAGGCGGCATGGTGGCCGAAAAAAGCAGCGTCTGCTTGCGGGCGGGGGTGTTTTTGGCAATGCGCTTTACATCGTGAATAAAGCCCATATCCAGCATGCGGTCGGCTTCGTCCAGCACGAAAATTTCCAGCCGGCGTAAATCTACCAGGCGCTGGTTGATAAGATCGCCCAGGCGGCCGGGGGTGGCAATAAGGATTTCCGGGTTCATGCGCAGCGCCTGCTCCTGGGGCTTTTGCGAAACACCGCCGAACAGTACACAGCTGCGCAGCTTGGTATAACGGCCATAGGCCTGAAAGCTTTCGTAAATTTGCAGCGCCAGCTCGCGCGTGGGGGTAAGGATAAGGGCGCGGGTGCTGCTCATGCCCGGCGTAGCAGCCTTGGCACTGAGCAGCTGTAAAATGGGTATGGCAAAGGCGGCGGTTTTACCTGTGCCGGTCTGGGCGCAGCCCAGAAGGTCTTTACCCGCCAAAATGGGAGGAATGGCCTGTGCCTGAATGGGCGTGGGGGTTTGGTAGCCCTCTTGTGTAAGCGCCTTTAAAATAGGCGGAATAATGGATAAATCTTGAAACTGCATATCTTCCTCTTTTCAAATAATTGTTATGTATCTGTTTCAACGGCAAAAAGACGTTGGTCGCTTAATGAATTGCGTTCCCAAAACACGCCGCCGGCATAGCCCTGAATGTTGCGGTGGGTTTCTGCCAGTTCCAACCGTTTTTGGGTTAGGGCACAGTATTCGGGCTCGAGCTCTATAGCGAGATACTGCCGCCCCAGCTTTTTGGCGGCTACCGCACTGCTGCCCACCCCGGCAAAGGGGTCGAACACCAGGTCGCCGGGGTTAGAGCTTGCCAGTATCAGCTTGGCCATAAGCTTTTCGGGCTTTTGGGTAGGGTGTTGGGTGTTTTCGGGCATAGACCAATAGGGAACCGAAATATCATCCCAAAAGTTGGAAGGGTGGCTGTCGCGAAAGCGGCCGTCCTGGGTCTGCTGCCAGTCCTTGGGTTGGCCGTCCTGCCGGTAGGGGGCCAGCACCCGGCGGCGCTGCTTTACTGCGTCGAGGTTAAAAGTATATTGGTTAGATACCGTGGCGAACCAAATATCTTCCATGCTGTTTTTCCAGTTGGCCTTGGCACCGCGGCCCTTTTCGCGCTGCCAGGTAATGCGGTTGCGCAGTGTAAAAAATTCTTGCAACAGGGGGGCTATCAGCAAGCTTGTGCGCCAATCGCAGCAGATATACAGGCTGGCGGTAGGCTTAAGGGTGTGGCGCAGCGCCCCAAGCCACCGGCGGGTATATTCCTCATACTGCTGGCCGGACATTTTTTCAAAACGGTTTTGCCCAAAGGTTTTTTGCAGGTTATAGGGCGGGTCGGCTATAAGAAGATCTACAAAGCCGGATGGCAGCCGGGGCAGAAGGCTAAAGCTATCGCCCATAATGGTTGCGTTTTGCAGCGCCGCGGCATCGGCGGGAATGTCGGTAAGGCAGCGGGTAAGGTAGCCGGCGGCCTGCTGCTCGTCCAGGCGCAGCGTGCGGTTGTGCGGGGCGGGGGAGCAGGTGGCCACAAGCTACACCTCCTAAAAATATACGTTAAGCATAATATCATGAACTATTTACTATTTGTCAACAAAGCTACGCATTCAACATTTGCTGTTCGGGGGAACATATCTACCCCGCGGATATTCTGCAGCTTGTAACCCTGTTCGGCGAAGCGGGCAATATCGCGCGCCAGCGTGGCGGTATCGCAAGAAATCATAACCACGCGCTGGGGGCTCATACTGCAAACGGCCTGAATGGTGGCTTGGTCGCAGCCCTTGCGGGGTGGGTCGAGTATTACCACCTGGGGGGCAAGGCCTTCTTCGGCCAGCGTTTGGGCGGCAGCCGCGGCGTCGCCACAAATAAAGCGCGCGTTGGCAATGTCGGCCCGGGCGGCGTTTTCAGCTGCGTCGCGCACTGCCTGGGGCACAATTTCCACACCAATTACACTGTCTGCTTTTTCAGCCATGGCAAGGCCGATGGTGCCTGTGCCGCAGTATAAATCGAGCAGCAGCTCGTTGCCGGTAAGAGCGGCAAACTCCTCTGCAATGCCATACAGCAGTTGCGCCGCCTGCCGGTTTACCTGGTAGAACGAATGAGGTGAAAGCACCAGCGGCAGGCCGCAAAGCTCGTCGGCAATGCCGGGCTTGCCAAACACCAGCCGGGTTTTTCTGCCTAAAATAACGTTGGTTCGTTCGTTGTTGATATTTACCGCCAAGCAGGCAAGCTGCGGGCAGACCGCCTGCAAACGGGGCAGCAGAGTATCCAGCCCCGGCAGCTGTGCGGTGGCCACAAGGCAGAGCATTACTTCGCCGGTAGCCTCGCCATGGCGCAGGTAAATATGCCGCAAAAGCCCGGTGTGGTTTTGCTCATCATAGAGCGGCAGAGCCGTTTCCTGCGCCCATTCCAGCACTGTTTGGGCTAGCACCCCAAATACTTCCGGATGCAGCCTGCAATCTGCACAGGGCACCACCCGGTGGCTGCGGGGGGCATAAAAGCCTGCTACGGGTTTACCTTCGGCAAGGGCCACCGGTAGCTGGGCTTTGTTGCGGTAACGCTGCACCAAGGGGCTGGGCAAAACATCTACCTGTTCTACTGCCACCCCGCCAATGCGACGCAAATTTTCGAAAATCCAGCTAGCCTTTGCCTGTAGCTCGGCAGGGTAGGAGATATGCCGCAGGCTGCAGCCGCCGCAGCGGCCATAGGCAGGGCAATCGGGTTGTATACGGTCGGCCCCTGGGGATATTATTTCTATAATGCGTGCGTGGCAGTAGCTTGCTGTGGTTTTTTCTATACGAACTGTTAAGTGGTCGCCTATGGCGGCAAAGGGAACAAAAACGGCCATGCCGTCGTGGCGGCCTACGCCGCTACCCGCATGGCTTAGCGAAGTTATAGTAAGCTCTAGTACATCATTTTTCTTTAGCATATTCCATTCCTGTCTGGTGTTTTGGGTAAAAGGGTATACTACACCTCTTACACTATAGCATATTTCACCGGCAGATACAACACGGCACAATATCCCCCTTAAAACAGTTGACAAAGCACACCCCTTTTGGTAAAATAGATTTCGCCGCTTACGGGCGCAGGCCGGTGAATTGCCCTGCGGGTGTAGTTCAATGGTAGAATTCTAGCCTTCCAAGCTAGTTACGTGGGTTCGATTCCCATCACCCGCTCCACCCACGTCGCGGCACGGCCATTATCGCTCATTTTGCCGGCTATTGCTTCGCAAACGCCGCCAAAAGCTC
>CAYYOY010000013.1:0-3449 GCA_964473265.1 uncultured Oscillospiraceae bacterium | reverse complement strand
CACAAAGCCTACGGCTTCGCGGGGGCCCCGTTTTTAGGCACGGCCATTATCGCTCATTTTGCCGGCTATTGCTTCGCAAACGCCGCCAAAAGCTCGCTCCTAGGCCGGCCGCTCCTTTTCCCCACAAAGCCTATGGATTGGTGGGAAGCTTCATTTCGAGCAAAGATATTAAACTCTACATGCGCCAGTAGCTCAGGAGGATAGAGCAACTGCCTTCTAAGCAGTAGGTCTGGGGTTCGAGTCCCTACTGGCGCGCCACGTCGCGGCACGGCCATTATCGCTCGTTTTGCCGGCCATTGCTTCGCAAGCGCCGCCAAAAGCTCACTTCTAGGCCGGCCGCTCCTTCTCCCCACAAAGCCTACGGCTTCGCGGGGGCCCCGTTTTTAGGCACGGCCATTATCGCTCGTTTTGCCGGCCATTGCTTCGCAAGCGCCGCCAAAAGCTCACTTCTAGGCCGGCCGCTCCTTCTCCCCACAAAGCCTACGGCTTCGCGGGGGCCCCGTTTTTAGGCACGGCCATTATCGCTCGTTTTGCCGGCCATTGCTTCGCAAGCGCCGCCAAAAGCTCGCTCATAGGCCAGCCGCGTTTCTTCCTAACAAGGCCTTACGGCCTTGTAGGACGACCCTTTCTCCAGCCGGGCAGATTGCCCACAGGCAAAACCTGTGCTGTTATACAGTGCAAATACATGGTGGATATAGCTCAGTTGGTTAGAGCGCCAGATTGTGGCTCTGGAGGCCGTGGATTCGAATTCCATTATCCACCCCACTTTTTCAAAAAAACACACCAGCTCAAGCCGGTGTTGTTTTTCTAATATTGGGCTGTAGCCAAGCGGTAAGGCACGGGACTTTGACTCCCGCATCCCGATGGTTCGAGTCCATCCAGCCCAGCCAAGATTTATCGAAAGCTGTCAAATGAAAATTTGACAGCTTTCGATGCATAGTAGAGATTATTTATTTCATTCAACCGATAATGATTAAGGAGGCATTGTGGAATTTTTAGTAGAATTTGTATTCGAATTATTGCTTGAGGGTGGCTTGGTTGCCACATACACCAAAAGAATACCGAAAGCGATAAGATATATCTTGACGGCACTAATTGCATTATTCTTTACTGCTGTAGCAACTTTTCTAATTGTTTTGGGAGTTTTGTTGTGGCGAGACAGCATTTTGGGCGGAGCTTTGCTAATCTTTTCTGTAATATCTCTCTTAGTTAGTTTGATTGTAAAGATGAGAAATGCTGTTAATTCATGAATGTGAGTAAGTTTACCAAATCAATAACCACACAAAACGAGCATGATTCCGTTCGCTTTGTTGGCTCACAAGCACAAGAAAAGACATACTTTCCCCTTTGTGGAAGGTATGTCTTTTGTTATATAAAATAATGTGATAAGATAAAAATGTAATTTATATTCGGGGTGAGGCTATATGAAACCAATTAAAATAATAGCCTTTTGCATTGGCACACTATTCCTTCTATTTGGTTTCATTGGCTTTATGTATGTTGCGGCAAACGCAATGGCTACGCAATATCAAGCGCTTTCAACGCCTCTGCCCATAAATCAAGTGAATGGAATGGCAGTAGATTCAAAAGGGCAAATTCATATAGGAGATAGTCAAACGAGCAGCATACAAACCTTCGATTCATCGGGCCGTTTTTTATACGGCTTTACCTTTCCAACAGGCGGCGCCGGCTGGTTTGCCTTTGGCATGGATACCGATGATGCAATTCACATTGTAACTGCACGAACAGATGCGTACCTAAAATATAAGGACGGCCAGCAGCTTTTGGCCGAGACCATTGACGATCTACGCCAAACAGAGCTGGAGAATGCCTACCACATGGGAAATGCCTCCCGCTTTAGCCGAAACGGTACGGAATATAGGCTGTTACTGTTCGACAGGCTGGAAATACGTGAGCGAAATGGCGGAAAAAGCGTTATTATCCTCGAGGCACCCTACTGGCCTTTACCAATTTGGGTGTTTTGGCTTATCGCCGCCATTGGAATGGGTTTGTGGTTTTACAGCTTTGCGTGGAAATTTATGACCCAAATGAGCGTAAAAGCCAAAAGATACAACCTAAAATAACCTGTGGCACAAAGACATTAAGCTGAAAGGAGAGAAACTCTATGCCCAAACCAAGAAAAATGCTCGGCAGTGCCGATTCTCCGTATATTCTTTCGCTCATGCGGCTAATTGAAACCCAGAGCAAGCCCACCATTGTGCGTTGGTGTGTAGAGTATGCCCAAGAAAATATTTTGCCCATTTATGAAAAAGCAGTACCGGGCGACGGCCGCCCGCGCAGTGCGCTTGCTGCCGCGCGCGGCTGGCTAGATGGGAAAATAAAACTACCTGCCGCCAAGCCATTCATTCAGGATGTTACCACCGCCGCCAAGCAGGCCGAAGCCAACCCTGTGGCGCAGGCCGCCGCAAGAGCCATTGGACAAGCCGCTGCTACGATACAAATGCCCACGCATTCGCTTGGCCTTGCTTTTTATGCTGCCGCTGCCGTGGCCTACAACCGTGTGGGCCTGCACGAAACACCCCAAGTATATGACCAGATTGCCGAGGAGGAATGTGCCAAAATAGAGGCGGCGCTGCGGGCTATAGCCGTTGAGGACGAGCCTAACCCCGCAAAAATTAACTGGTACTGCTAACAGTGCAGATACTATGCAGCCCAAACCTATGAAAGTTGAGGAGGAACTGCACATGGCGCAGCCAAGCTATAAGACAATTGATGCATATATTGCCACATTAGAGCCACCACTGCAGGCGCTGGCGCAGGAGCTGCGCGCCTTTATTAAGCAGCATGCACCCGCTGCAACCGAGAAGATTTCGTGGAGCATGCCCACCTTTTACTACAATGGCAACCTTGTCCACTTTATGGTGCATAAAAAGCATGTGGGGCTGTACCCCGGTGCTTCGGGCATAGAACATTTTACCGGAGAATTTAATGCACTGGGGCTGAAATATTCCAAAGGTGCGGTGCAGTTCCCACTTGAAAAACCCATGCCGTGGGAGCTTATTGAACGCATTGTGGCCTTTCGAGTGAAAGAAAACACCAAATAGGCTGTATACACAGCGGAGGAGTGCAATATGCCGGAAAAGCAGGTAATTGTTCCTTTAGAGCTTGCCGATATAATGGAAACCGATACCGAGGCAAAGCTGTTTTTTGAAAGCCTAAGCGACGGCTACAAACGCGGCTATTGCGATTGGGTGGGTGGCGCGAAAGCCGAAGCCACCCGACGCACCCGCGCCGAAAAAGCGCTTGCCATGCTGCAAAGAAAGCAAAAAACGCTAAAAACATAAGCATATTCCTTATATATAAGAAAAGGCGACGTATAGATGAAGGCTACTCATCTATACGCCGCCTTAATTGAAGCCTGCTATTTTTAACTAAGGAAAGGTGGCAAAAGGGGAATTTCTTGGTGGCCTGCATCTCTATGTGCAATA
>CAYYOY010000012.1:0-14560 GCA_964473265.1 uncultured Oscillospiraceae bacterium | reverse complement strand
TTTCGCACCCCCTGGCCCCCCAGCACTAGACGGTACGCACCGTCTGCGGAGCTAACTTTTTGCACAGGGTGCAAAAAGTGGATCTCCTCCGCCTTTTTTTGCAAGCCTAAAGTCTTGCAAAAAATGCTGCTTCTTCCCTTACTTTAAGTGAATTTTTTAGATTACCGAATTGCCGCCAAACGCCCGGGGCTTGCTGAATTAATCTAAACAGACAGATTTAGTGGCGATAGCCTGGCAAAAGGCACTGTCGTGCTCTACAAACAAGATGGTAGGCTGGCAGCTGAGCAGCAGCTGCTCAATTTGCATGCGCGAAAGCACGTCTATAAAGTTGAGGGGTTCATCCCAAACATGCAGGTGGGTCTTTTGGCAGAGGCTGGCAGCCAAAAGCACCTTCTTCTTTTGGCCGCCACTGAAGTGGGCCATATCTTTTTCCAGCTGGGGGCGGGAAAAATCGAGCTTGCGCAAAATGGCTTTGAAAAGGCTTTCTTCCAGGCCGTTTTCGCGGGCATAGGCCGCCAGGCTGCCCTGCAGAAAGGAAGTATCCTGCGAAAGGTAGGAAACGTTCAGCCTGCTGCCCCGATAAAAATTGCCGGTGTATGCCAGCGGTTGCCCACAGATAAGCTTTAGCAGGCTAGATTTCCCCGAACCGTTTTTACCGGTTAGCGCAATGCGGTCGCCCCGTTCAATGCTAAAGCTTACTGGGGGGCAGGCCTGCGTTTGGCCATAGAAAATGCACACCTCGTCCAGCGCTGCCAGCCGGGTGGCATGGTAGGGCACTTGGGCAATTTTAAGGGTTTCGGTAGTTTCCAGGTTTTTCAGCAGGGCCGATTTCTGCTCTACCGCCGCCTGCTGCCGCGCCTCTATGGCCTTGGCACGTTTCATCATTTTGGCGGCCTTGTGGCCGATATAGCCTTTATCGGCGCTTATGCCGCAGGAAAGTGGTAGGTTTTTGCTTTTTTCCACCGCGTCGGACCAGCCCGCGCTGCGCTTTGCGGCGGCCGAAAGGCGCTTGATATCCTTTTGCAGGCGTTGGTTCTCGGCCTGCTCAAAGGCATCTTGCCGCTGCTTGTTTTCCCACCAGCTGGAAAAATTGCCCCGCTGCAGCTCGATATTGGTTTTATTAATGACGAGGATATGGTCGATGCAGCTATCTAAAAAGGCTCTGTCGTGCGAGACTAGAATAAAGCCCTTTTTGGCCTGCAGGTAGCTGCCCAGCAGCCGGCGGCCGGAAATATCCAGGTGGTTGGTGGGTTCGTCTATAAGCAGGAAGCGATTTTCGCCCAGAAAAAGGGCCGCCAGCAGTAGCTTGGTTTGTTCCCCACCCGAAAGGGTGTGGTAGGGGCGAGTGAGCACCTCTTCGTCCACCTGTAGCAGCGAAAGCTCGCGCAGCAGCTGCCAGTGCACAAGGCTGGGGGTAATGGCCTCGAGCACCTCGAGTGCCGGGCTTTGGGGGTTGGCCACCGGGTAGGGGAAGTAGGCGAATTCCACCCCTGCCGAAATGCTGCCACTGTAGGGCAGCTTGCCCTGCAACAGGTTTAGGAAGGTGGTTTTGCCCCTGCCGTTGCGCCCGGTAAAGCCGAGCTTCCAGTTGCTATCCATTTGAAAGCTTACATTTTCAAAAATGGTTTCATAGCTGCCTTCGTAGCCGAAGGTAAGGTTTTCTACTTGAATAAGCGCCATGGGTTTGCCCTCCTGAAAATTTATGGGCTGCAAGAAAGCGTGTTCCTGCAGCCCGTAACCCGGCAAAGCGCGCCAAGGCGCGGCAATGCCATAATTATTTCAGGAGCGAGGCAGGCTTTCTTGCGCAGGCATAAAGAAACAAGGGCGGCAGCCCAAATGTTTTCATCATGCCGTGGTTGCTAGCAAGAAGCCTGATGCATCCTCCAACTCCAATACGTTTATTTCTTTTATAGTACACCGGTGGATGAGGTTTGTCAAATGGTGGGTTGGTGTATTTACAGCTCTCTAGGTGGCGTTTGCCCAAGCCGGCGCACCACTTGCTTAATTGGTTGGCTGCAGGTTTACCACCACAATTTCGGGCGGGTTGAACACCCTGGGGCGAAAGGCGTGGTAAGATACCCCCCTGCTTACCACATGCGTCTTACCTTCGTATTCATACAGCCCGCCGGCATATTGCGGAAAAAGGCCCTGGTTGGGGGCCAGCAGGCCGTTGAGCAAAAAGGGAATGCGAACCTGGCCGCCATGGGCGTGGCCCGAAACAATAAGGTCTACCGGCAGCTGGGCGTATAGGGTTACCTTTTCGGGCCGGTGCGAAAGCAGCACGGTGTAGTCTTGTTGCTGTTTCAGGGGGGCAAAAGCGGCTTGCGCGGTTTCTGCCCAGGCAGTGCGGCCGCTATCGGGGTCTTCCAAGCCGGCAATGCGCAGCTCGGTTTGGCCCACGCGCAGGGTGGTGTGGCTGTTTTCCAGCACCACCGCGCCGCCCTCGCGCAGGGCCTGCTTAATTTCGTCAAGGTTACCCGACCAAATTTCGTGGTTGCCGGTAACATAGTAAACTGGGGCAATATCGGCCACTGCCTGCACAAACTGGCGGGCGCCTTCCAGGGGGTTGTAGTCGTCGGCAATATCGCCGGCCAACAAAATGGCGTCGGGCTTGGCCTGACGGATTTTCTCGGCTATCTGGCTCTGGTTTTCACCATAGATATGGCTGTGCAGGTCGGTTACCAGCACCAGGGTTACCGGGTTTTTAATTTTAGGTGAGTATATCGTATAACTGCGCAGCACCAGGCCGTTCCAAAAGGCTGCCGTGAGCAGCCCGGCGAAGAGCAGCAACGCCGTGCCGGTAAACCTTTTACTTTTCTTAGTTTTTCTCATGCTTCCTCCGGTGTTTGCGAAATATACTGCACTTTTGCAGGGGATGTGCTATACTATTGCCAGGAATTAGTATAGCACACCCTCCCCTGCTTTGCCAGCGCGAAAGCTGGCGTATACCTCTCGCATTTGTGCAAGGAAAGAGAGGTAGGCAAAGTGCACGCGTGCTATACTTACTTTGGAGGCGAGAAAATGCAGTGGATAGACGACCTAAACCGCGCAACTGCCTATATTGAGGCACATTTGGCCGATGAAATTGATTGTGGCGTGCTGGCCAGGATGACCTGTTGTTCAGTTTACCACTTTCAGCGCATGTTTGCCTGCATTGTGGGGGTGCCGCTGGCCGAATATATTCGCCGCCGGCGCATGAGCCTGGCCGCGGTAGATTTACAAAGCCACGGTGCACGGGTAACCGATATTGCGCTGCGCTATGGCTACGATTCGCCAACCGCCTTTAACAGGGCCTTTCAAAGTGTGCACGGGGTGGCGCCCTCGCAGGCCAAAATGCCGGGTGTAGCGCTAAAGGCATATCCACCCATTAGCTTTCAAATAGCAGTGAAAGGGGACGTAGCAATGAACTACCGTATCGAAACCAAGCAGGCCTTCCGCATTGTGGGGGTTTCGCAGCCCATGCCCAGCCAAATGGAGGAAGCCTTTGCGGCTGTACCCCAAATGTGGCAAAAGGTGGGGGCCGATGGAAGCATTCCCAAGCTTTTGGGGCTGATGAACAGCCAGCCCATGGGCATTTTGGGGGTGAGCGTGTGTATGGAAGACGAGAACTGGCGCTACTTTATTGCCGTTGCCAGCGAAAGCCCGGCACCCGAAGGCATGCAGGAATACACCATTCCCGCCTGCACCTGGGCTATTTTCCCGGGGGAAGGGCCCATGCCGCATGCCATTCAAGAAATGTCGAAACGGATCATGACAGAATGGCTGCCCACTTCGGGCTACGAATATGCCAACGCGCCGGATATTGAAGTATACCTGAATGAAGATACACAAAATTCCCGTTTTGAAATTTGGCTGCCTGTGGTGAAAAAGGCTTAGGCTACCGGGGATACCGGTTGCGCCGGGCCGGCGCTTATGTATTATTCTGCACAAAACCGTATCCGGCAAGGGTGGGCATAGGGTTGCCTGCCCTTGCCGGCAAACGTTTAAAGAGGGCTGCCGCATGCGTGGCGGGTGGCAAGAAGCGCCGCTTGCTTGACAAGCCAAAAGGGCCGTGGTATTCTAAAAAAAGAATTGAATAGATGTACGACAATTGGTGCGCACAGCTTGTGCGATAATAGGGAATTGGGTGAAAATCCCAAACAGTCCTGCTGCCGTAATGACGTAGCTTTTTCAGGTGCTTGCACAGCCACTGGAGCTTTTCCGGGAAGGCGAAGAAGCGAGAATGTCGAAGTCGGAAGACCTGCCAATTTGGGTGCCATGCAACTTCACAGGATATGGGGTTTATGGTTTTCGGCAGGTGTGTGCGCCTTTGTGCGCTTGTGCTTGCCGCTTGACTATACCCCGGTTGTGGCGACCGGGGGTTTTATTTTTTTAAGGAGAGTAAGGGTATGGAAAAGGGCTATGTGCATGTTTACACAGGCAATGGCAAGGGGAAAAGCACCTCTGCCTTCGGGCTGGCGCTGCGTGCCGCCGGTGCGGGCAAACGGGTGTATATCGGCCAATTTTTGAAAAGTGACGCCTACCACGAAATTAAGGCTTTTCGGCAGTATCTACCCATGGTTACAGTAGTGCAATATGGCAACGGGCGCTGCCTTGTAACAAAAGAAACCCTGCAGGAGGCGGATTACACCTGCGCGGCCGATGGCCTGGAACATGCGCGGGCAGCACTGTGCGGCGGCCAGTTTGACGTGGTTATTTTGGATGAGATTAACATTGCGGTGTGTTTGCAGCTGGTAGATGAGCAAGAGGTTTTAAGCCTGCTGCAGGCCCGGCCGCCGCAGGTAGAGCTTATTTTAACAGGGCGCTATGCCACCCCAAGGCTGCTGGAGCAGGCCGACCTTGTTACAGAAATGGCAGAAATAAAGCATTACTACACCCACGGCGTACTGGCGCGCGACGGCATTGAACGGTGAGCGGTTGTGCACGTTATAGGCAAAAAGGCAGCCTTCCGGGCATAGGCCGGAAGGCTGCCTTTACAGCAAATTTTACCGGGTTAGCGCAGCACCTGCTGGCCGCTGGCGGTGTAAAGTTCGTACCATTCGCTGTGCTGCAGGTCAACTTCCAGCGCCTTTAGGGCAAGGTCGAGCCTGTGCAGCTTGTTGCTGCCCGAAATAGGCATGGCACCCACCGGGTGGTAGAGCAGCCAGGCGTACACAATGGTTTCGGGCTGGGTGTTGTGGCGCTGGGCCAGCTCGTCTATTTTGGCCAGGGCATTTTTGCAGGCGGGTTCATCGCTGGTAAAGAGCCTGCCGCCTGCCAGGGGCGACCACACCATGGGGTGAATTTTGTTGCCGCCAGGTAATCTATCATGCCCGAATTGAAGTGTTCGTAGCAAACGGGGTTCCATTCAATTTGGTTGGTAACTAAGCCGCCGCCCAGCGCTTTGTTCAGGGCTTCAAACTTAAAGGGGGCGAAATTAGAAACCCCAACCTCGCGCACCAGCCCTTCGGCTTTCAGCTCGTTTAAGGCTTGGGCGGTTTGCCAAGGGTCGAAGCAGGGGTCTTCGCGGTGGATAAGGTAAAGGTCGATATAATCGGTGCACAGCCGCTGCAGGCTTTCGGTGCACGATTGCTTTACCCGGGGGTAGGTGGTGTTGTAGTAGCCAAAGGTTTTGCCGTCCAGCTGGGTTCTGAAAATACCGGTTTTGGTAACCAGCTGAATTTTGGGCCGCAGGGTTTTATCTTGCCGAAAGGCCTGGCCCATCATGCTTTCGCAGGCGGTGCCGGCGTAAATTTCTGCCGTGTCAAAGGTGGTTACCCCTCGCTCTATGCAGCCGTGCATAAAATGCACCAGCTCATGGGTGGTCATGTTCCAATCGGCTATTCTCCAAAAACCTTGAATAATGGCCGAGAGTGAAAGGGTTTCAGAAAGTTTTACCATGCGCATTGTTGCCGCCTCCCGCTGTCTGGGCAGGGCTGTGACCCGCCTTTTATTTAACAAAAGTATAGCACGCGGCGGGGCAAGAAACAAGCATTGCCGGTTGGTGTTTTTTTGCAAGAGTTATTGCTCGTTCCAGGCAACACAGTCTAAAATTAGCTGCTTTACTTCGGGCAGTACAAGGGCGTGGGGGTTTTTAATATTGATGCACGATTTCCCCACAGCCACCTTGCCCAGCCTGGGCTTATAGAGGGTCGTAAAGCGCTCGCCTTCCTTTTCGCCCACAACATACAGGCTAATAAAATTCTTTTGCGGGGCAAGCGCTATTAGGGGGAAGTTTGTGTCATACTTAAATCTGCCATAGCCTATCATTACATAGGTTTCGCTTTTGAGCAGCCAGTGTTCTAGCTGGGGGGCTGTTTCGCATATCAGAGTGTCGAGCAGAATTAGCCCTTCTCTTTTGTCGCCCGATTTTTCAATAAGCTCCTCAATAGAGCTTGCTTCTATGCGCATAACCGCTTACCTCCTTGCTATTAGTACTGCCGTGGGTGTACCTATAGCATAAGCAGTAAAGTGGACGGTATGCTAGGCCCCCGGCAAGCCAAACAGAAAACATTCCTTTTCTATTTTGTAACGTTTTTATATATGCTATATACATTTTATAGCTTGCATGATACAATGGCTTGCGTTTATTTTATTAGGAGGGAACTGGCTATTGTGAAAAGAACTATAACGGTATTACTTGCGCTGATGCTTAGCCTGCTTTTTGCGGCTTGCCAAGCCAACCCCAACCCACCCACGGAAGCCGACCTTAGAGATCAAACAGGTTTTGTATACTCTAATTTGTTGGGTGAAGCATCGCAAGCCGAAATGCAGGCTGCCCTGCAGCAAGCGGGTGTACAGCAGGCAACTATTGAAAACGCCCTGGCGCTGGTGCGCGATTACAACGCCCACATGACCGTGCTGAAAGAAAGCGATACAGAATTTATGCAGCAGAGCGATCTTTTTGCTTTTAAAGAGGGCTTTGTGCCTAGCCAAACGCCTTTTGTAGACTATGGGGACTACTATTTTCAAATGAAAAAATGGTACAATGGGCGGGAATATGCCGATATTTTCTGCCGTACCTTTGCGTATGGCCTGCTACGCGATTTCATACATATCGCCCACCCGTTGGAAAGCAGCGCGTGGGGCATAGCCCCCGAAGAGAGTGCCTTTGGCGATTACGAGGCAATTACCACCCACCCGCTGGTTGCCTTTACAGAGCAAATGCAGGCGCAGTATTTTACCTTGTTCCACCCGGTGGCAGTGGCCGAAAATACCCAAGACGATTATTTAGCCACCTGCATTGCCGATGCATGGCAGCAGCAGGGTACTACCTTTGATGCCGGCGGGGCTTCACTGGTGACGATATGGTCGCTGGTGGAAGCAGACGGGCGGAAAGATTTATACAATTCCCACGCCGGCGTGCTGCTGGAAACTGCTGACAGTCTGCTGTTTATAGAAAAAACCAACCCGCTGGCACCCTACCAAATTTCAAGGTTTCAAACAAAAGTGCAACTTAAACAGTATATGCTAGATACCCTTGTGGCTTATCACGAAAGGTACGAGCTGGAGCTGCCCAAAATGGTGGTGCTACAAAACAGCAACCCACTGTAAAGCCAATGCACTATAAAAGCTGCCGCCGCCCTGTGCTTTTAGTATAGGGCGGCGGTGTTATAAATGGCGCTCTATGGGAGAAAGCCGTAAAGCAGCTTTCTTTTGGGATAATATTCCGGCCGCTGCAAATGCTATGCGTATAGTGCCGGCTAAACTGTGTGTAACCCTTCGCCGGTAGGTAGTTAGTATAGAAGGCTGTTTCGCGGGGCGCAACGGCCAAAGGAGGAAAGGGCTTTCCATGAAGAAAAATAGTACCCCCAACGCACTGGTGAACGAAAAGAGCCCATATTTGCTGCAGCACGCCTATAACCCGGTGCAGTGGTACCCCTGGGGCGAGCAAGCCTTTGCGAAGGCAAAAGCCGAAGATAAACCGGTGTTTTTATCCATTGGGTATTCTACCTGCCACTGGTGCCATGTAATGGAACGCGAAAGCTTTGAGGACGAACGCCTGGCCCGGCTGCTCAACGAGCATTTTGTTTCTATTAAGGTAGATAAAGAGGAACGCCCGGATATCGACAGCATTTATATGCGTGTCTGCCAGGCGCTAACCGGCAGCGGCGGCTGGCCCACCAGCATTTTTATGACACCCGACCAAAAGCCCTTTTTTGCCGGCACCTATTACCCGCCCCACGCCTTTGCCGGCCTGCTGGAGAAAATTGCCCACCACTGGAGTGAAGATAAGCAGCCGCTGCTGGAAAACAGCGAAGAAATTATTAAAGCCCTGCAGCGGGAGGAATATACTGCCCCCGGTTTGGATGAAAACCTGCCTCTTTCGGCCTACGAGGGTTTTAACCACGGCTTTGACGCGCATTTTGGCGGCTTTGGCAAGGCACCCAAGTTCCCCACGCCGCATAATTTGCTCTTTCTTATGGGGTATGCGCGGCACAAAAACGAGCCGCATGCGCTGGAAATGGCCGAAAAAACCCTGCAGCAAATGTACAAGGGCGGCATTTTCGACCACATTGGCTACGGTTTTTCGCGCTATTCTACCGACCGCTACTGGCTTGCCCCTCATTTTGAAAAAATGCTCTACGATAACGCCCTGCTGGCCGTAGCCTATTTAAGCGCTTATGCCCAAACCGACAATGCTCTTTATAAAAGTGTGGCAGAAAAAATATTTATCTACATTGCCCGCGAGATGACCAGCGAGGACGGCGGCTTTTATAGCGCGCAGGATGCCGATAGCGAGGGGGTAGAGGGTAAGTATTATATTTTTTCGCAGCAAGAGGTAGCCGAAGTGCTGGGTAAAGCCGAGGGCGAGCGCTTTTGCGCCCACTACGATATTACCCCACGGGGCAATTTCGAGGGTAAGAGCATCCCCAACCTCATTAAGCAGCAGGCCGATGCCCCTACGCTGGACGAACTGCTGCCGCCCTTATATGAATTTCGCAAAAGCCGCACCAGCCTGCACAAGGACCACAAGATGCTTACTGCCTGGAATGCCCTAATGCTGTGGGCCTATGCGGTGGGCTACCGGGTGTTGGGCGATAACAGCTATTTGCAGGCGGCTGAAAAGGCCTGCAAGTTTATAGAAACCCAGCTTGCCGAGGAAGATACCCTCTATGTTGGCACTACCGAGGGCAAACGCAGTGGCAAGGGCTTCTTAGACGACTATGCCTTTTATATTCTGGCGCTTATAGAGCTATATGAGGCCACCTTTAACGAATGCTACCTGCAACGGGCTATGGAGTTGTGCACAAAAACGCTGGAAAGCTTTTTTGATACCCGAAACGGCGGCTTTTATTTTTACGGCAGCGATAACGAACCGCTGGTGCTGCGCCCCAAAGAATGCTACGACGGCGCAATGCCCTCGGGCAATTCGGTAATGGCATATAATTTAGATAGGCTGGCCAAGCTTACCAAGGAGGAACGGCTGCGAAACGCCGCCGACCAACAGCGGGAATATATGCTGGCCCAAGCCGAGGACCACCCGCCGGGGTATAGCTTCTTTTTGCTTTCTACCCTGCCCACCACCGATATTGTGTGTGTGCTAAAGGAAGAAAGCGAGCTTGCCAATTTGCAGTTCCACCTGGATGATGTGGTGCGGGTTTTGCACGGGCCCACAAAAGAATACCCGCTGCAGGGCGACCAAACCACCTTTTATGTTTGCAGAGGCAACCAATGCCTGCCGCCCACCAACCAGTTGCCCTAAAATACAGGCAGATAAAGCATTAAGCCCCGGCACAGTGTGCCGGGGCTTAATGCTTTGAAAGGCCAAAGGCCGTTTGTACATTTCGGCCGGTGGTGTTTTTTAGGAAAGCAGCATTGCGTCGGTTTCCTCGTCGGCACCGGCAAGCTCGGCAAATTTTTGAATAAGGTCGGCCTTTTTGAGCCTCTTCTTTTCCTCGCCGGAAATATCTAAAATTACTTTGCCCAAATTCATCATAAGCAGACGGTTGCCATGGGCAATGGCATCGGTCATGTTGTGGGTAATCATCATAGCGGTAAGGTTGTTTTCGCTTACAATTTTATCGGTAAGCTCTAGAACCTTGGCGGCGGTGGCGGGGTCGAGCGCGGCGGTGTGCTCGTCCAGCAGCAGCAGTTTGGGCTTTTGCAGCGTTGCCATTAGCAGTGTAAGTGCCTGGCGCTGCCCGCCAGAGAGCAAGCCAACCTTGGCTGTCATGCGGTCTTCCAGCGAAAGGCCGAGGGTTTTAAGGGTTTCGTAGTAGCGTTCGCGTTCGGCCTTGGTAACGCCCCAGTGCAGCGTGCGGTTTTTGCCCCGGCGCAGGGCCAGCGCCAAATTTTCTTCTATGGCCATATTGGGGGCGGTGCCGCGCATAGGGTCTTGAAAAATGTGGCCGATATAAGCCGCGCGCTTATGTTCGGGCAGGGCGGTAATATCGGTGCCATTGATGAAAATACCGCCGTTGTCCACCGGCCAAACCCCTGCTATTGCATTTAGCATGGTAGATTTACCGGCGCCGTTACCGCCGATAACGGTGACAAAATCGCCCTCTTTCAGGTGCAAATCAATGCCACACAGCGCCTTTCTTTCGTTGATGGTGCCAATGTTAAAGGTTTTGTGAATGTTTTCAAGCCTAAGCATTTTTTTGCTTCCTCCGTTTCCCTGCCATGGCAAAAGAGTTCTTAGATTTTGCTCTAAGATACGGAACTGCGAGGAAGATTGCCACAATGCCTGCGGTGAGCAGCTTGAGCAGGTCGGTGGGCATTCTTAGCCACATGACAACGCCAATGACCAAATAGTAAGTAATGCCGCCCAGAATTACAAAAAACAGCCGGACGGCAAAGTTAATATCTTTGCCGATAAAGGCATCGCCCAGCACTTCGCCTATAATTACCGCAGCCAGGCCGATAACAATGGCACCTTGCCCCATTTTAATATCGGCAAAGCCTTGATATTGCGACAGCAGGCCGCCCGAAAAGGCCACCAGGCCGTTGGAAAGGCACAGGCCGATTACCTTCATCCTATCGATATTAATGCCCAGCGCCTTGGACATATGGGGGTTGCTGCCGGTGGCGCGCAGGGCGCTGCCGTGCTCGGTGCCAAAGTACCAATACAGCAGGGCAATAAGTGCCACCACAATGAAAGCGACGGCCAGCATAGAGGCGGGTATGTTGCGCAGGCTTACTATAAGTGTGTATTTATCTACGTTTACGGCCTTATTGGCACCGGCCAGTATCATAAGGTTTACCGACCAGAGCGAAATTTGGGTTAAAATACCCGCAAGAATGCCGGGAATGCCAAAAACCGTATGTAGCAGCCCTGTAACAAGCCCGGCAAGCATGCCGGCAAGCACGGCGACCGCAATTGCCACAGGGGCCGGCAGGCCCGCAACAATAAGCACTACCGTAATTGCCCCCCCGGTCGCGAAGGATCCGTCTACGGTGAGGTCGGGGAAATCGAGCAGGCGGTAGGTAATGAACACGCCCAGCGCCATCATGCCCCAGATAATGCCCTGAACCACATTGCCGGGAATGGCCGGCAACAGGTTCATAGGGTTAAGGGATGAGAAATACGCAGCTAGACCCATAAAAGTTTATTCCTTTCCTTGCGCGGGCCAACCACCGGCACAATATCCTGAATGCAGTGTAAGCTATTTACCCATATCCAGCGCCTGATAGGCGGCGGGAGGAGTGATGCCCAGCGCGGCGCAAATTTCGGGGTTGTACATTTGGGTTACGTTGGGGGCATATTGCACCTGCATGGTGGCCGGGTCGGCCCCGTTTACAAGAATTTCGTAGGCCATTTCGCCGGTGGCGTAGCCAAGGTCGTAGTAGCTAATGGAAAGGGTGGCAACGCCGCAGCCCTCGCAAATGCCTGCTTCGCCGGCAATGACAGGAACTTTGGCAGGTACACAAACATTTTTAATAATTTCGGTGTTAGAGGCTACGCTGTTGTCGGTGGGGGCATAAATAACGTCGCTCTCGGCAGCTGCCATTTTCGCTACAGACTGCAGGTCGTTAGAATCGGAGAAGGTATATTCTTTGCAGGTATACCCCATTTCGGTAAGGTACTGGGTAATTACCTTAGATTGATATTTAGAATTGGGCTCGGAAGAGCAGTAGAGAATGCCCACTTGCTTGGCATTGGGGAAAAGCTCTTTGAGCATAGCAGCCTGTTCGTTTAGGGGGGCAAGGTCGGAAGTGCCGGAAATGTTTTTGCCGGTGGCGCCTGTCCAATCGCTAATATCCAGGGCGGTGCCGTAATCGGTAACAGAGGTGCCCAGAATAGGAATGCTGCTGGTGGCCGTTTGGGCTGCCTGCAGGGCGGGGGTGGCGTTTGCCATAATGAGGTCTACGTTGGAAGAAACAAACTGGTTGGAGATAACGGCGCAGGTGGCGGTATCGCCCGAGGCGTTTTGCTCGTCGAAAACAACGGCATCGCCCAGCTTTGCCTTCAGCGCGTCCTTAAAGCCTTGGGTAGCAGCGTCCAGTGCGGGGTGCTGCACCAATTGGCAGATACCAACGGTATAGGTTTTTGCGGCGGGTGTGGTGCCGTCACCGCTGTTGGGTGCAGAGCCGGGTGTGGGTGTGGCGGCACAACCCACCAACGCAAACAGCAATACGGCCGTGAGCAGCAGGGCGAAAATTGTCTTTTTCATTGTTTCCCTCCATGTTATGTAGGATTTTTACTGTACGCACAGGCAGCGGTGGGGGCGGGGCCGCAGCATACCATTGCCTGGTGATACAAAATCCAAGTTTACTAACACAGTATACCGCTTTAAACCGCAAAAATCAACCCCGCATATAGGCAAATGCGGGGTGGATGAAAAAATGTTGAATTTTGTAGAAGTTTTAAGGTGCTGGGCGGTGTTTTACGGGCGGCGAATGGCCATATGGCCTACTTTTGCTTGGCTTTTACAAATTCTATTGCTTCTTTACCGGTCATATGTTCAATTGCAATTTCCACCATGCAGGTTTGGTCCAAATGCTTTTCAATTTCAACCAACCCTTCTTGCCGGTGCTCGGGTGAATATTTTGCCGCCAGTTTTTCGAGTGCGCTCCTTTTTTCTTGGGGGTCGTTCAAGATACGGGCCTTGCCAAATACAATTACACTTCTGAAAAGCGAGGTAAAGCGCTCGGGGACGATTGTATCTTCATCGATTACGCAAAACGAAACTTTGCTGTTGGCGGCAATTGCGTCTAGTTTATGCCCAGTGGTGGCGCAGTGGAAGTAAATTTTAAAATCTTCATATAAAAAGTTGAGCGGAACGGCATAGGGGTATTCATCCTGGCCGGATACGGCAAGAACCCCGGATGTCGCTTTGCTAAGCACCGCTATGCAATCTTCTGTGGGCAACAGCTGCTGCTTTCTGCGCATTTCTCGAAACATTCATTTTTCCCCCTATTTTTTGTAGCTTTATAGCCTGGTTTGTGTCCACAGGGATGTAATAAACATGGTGGTCTTTCCGCCCGAGGGCTCAAACCCACAGTTCTTGCATTCTACAGATAAAAACAGCTCTTGCAGCTGCTTTTCGGTGAAATTCTTAGTGTCTTTATAGGTAATGTTCATATTCGCATACTCCTTCACTTTCACAATGCCAACACCGCCAAACGAGGTTTATATGCCAAAGTGGATGATATATTTTCCCTCTGCTTCGGCTTGGCAGAGCAGTTGGATTAACGAACTATACCCCATTTCAGTGTGCTTGGCAATGGCAGCCAGCATAGCACCAATAGAAGCAGGCGGTATTAGTGTTATGCCGAAATAGGCCAGCCCTTTTCCCGGCTGTTGCCGTGTGTGCCAGTAGCAGGGTAGGTCTTGTAGATCGGCCAACAGGGGTTCGATAAAAATATCGTCTATACAAATGCAGTTATATTTTTGCGGCTCGTATGCATCGTACCGTTTCTCTGGCGGTGGGTTGTGGGGTAGTATTCCAAATTCATGTTTTGGCATGGTATCACCTCTGCAGCTACCGTTTGTGCTATTGTAGCATGGCTTGGGGCAAGAGGGCAACGATTTTTTACACGCAGGTAGCCATGCCGGCAGCCGTGTATTTATACGGCATATCGTCTAATAATAAGAGAACGGTGCCATTGTTGACAGCGCTGTTTCTTTATGCTATTATTTCGCATCGGTTCATTTTGGCTAACCTTAAGGGTTGGGGCGGGGGCAAATGAAATGAAATATAAAAATACAATTTTTTTCGTAGCTACTGTTGTTGTTTCAGCACTGTTAATTGCAATTGGCTATAACACCTTTAAAGGTTATGATACGCAATTTTATGGGGATACCGGTGTGTACACGGCAAAAATTACATCCATAGACCATATTGAAGAGTTTGAAAATTACTTTGGCACTATGGATAAGCTTATTACCTTTTCCGCCAAAATAGCAAGCGGCGATGAAAAGGGCACTGTTATAACCTGCTCGCAAAAGCTAGACAGTATGTTCGCCATTCAGGAAAAAGAAATTAGCAAAGGCGACCGTATTCTTTTAGCATACACCAACAATACAGAATATGGCGAGTTTGAGTGGATGTTTGCCGGATACAACAGCATGAACTCACTGCTGCTTTTTTGTGGTGCTTTTTTGCTTTTTATAGTAGTTATATGGCGGCGCAAG
>CAYYOY010000011.1:13979-14670 GCA_964473265.1 uncultured Oscillospiraceae bacterium | reverse complement strand
CGTCCTCGTAAAAATACTTATCCAGCTTTTGCAGTTTCTTTTCAATGCGTTCCCGGAAAGTTTCTTTGAGCGAGGTCTTTCTTGCAGTGATGGTAATGTTCATACAACAGCCTCCTAATTCTTTGCCTGCCCGGGAGGCAGGCGTATTCCTGCCGGGTGCAAGATGTTGGGGAGTATGGCTATGTTACCATCTAAATTCTAGCATATTTTTAGTTAAAATACAAGCAAATTGTTAAAGTATTCGGCTGGCGTGGCGAGTGGCATGGCAGCCCATGTTTACGGCCACCGGCAGGCTGGCAATATGGGTTGGGGCATATTCTATGTTTACCCCTAGGGCTGTAACACTGCCGCCAAAGCCCTGCGGGCCAATGCCGGTTTGATTAATAGCCTGCAGCATGGCACGTTCCAAGCGGCGGTAGCGTTCGTTGGGGTTGGGCTCATAAATGCTGCGGCAGAGGGCCCGCTTGGCCAGTAGCGGGCAAAGCTCGAAGTTACCGCCAATGCCCACCCCTACTACAATGGGCGGGCAGGGGTTGCCGCCGGCTCGGCGTACACAATCTACCACAAATGCAAGAATTTCCTCTTCGCCGGCAGAAGGAGTAAACATTTGCATACGGCTCATATTTTCGCTGCCGGCACCCTTGGGGGCGACTGTAAGGTGCAGCTCTTCGCCCTCCACCAGGCGGATATG
>CAYYOY010000011.1:0-13969 GCA_964473265.1 uncultured Oscillospiraceae bacterium | reverse complement strand
GGCAGGGGTGTTATCGCCAGTATTCACACGCTCCAGCGGGTCGGCCACCACCGAGCAACGCAGTAGCCCCTGGGTGTAGCCCATAGCCACCCCTTGGTTGATAGCCTGTTCCAGGCTGCCGCCAGTAATGTGTACATCCTGCCCCAGTTCGGCAAACACCACCGCGAGGCCGGTATCCTGGCAAACCGGCAGGCTAAGCGCCTGGGCTTCGTGATAGTTGCGCACCAGGTCTTCCAGCACCTGCTTGCCCAGCGCAGAGTTTTCGTTTGCACAGGCACTACTTAGCGCAAGCTTAATGTCTGTGGGTAGTAGGTGGTTGGCCTCTACACACAGCTTTGCTACCGCCTGGCTTATTTCCCTGCAGGATATTTCACGCATAGCAGCGTTACTCCTTTGCTTGGTTTTGCACCAGTTTACCGCCGGCAATTACCATTTTAGGCTTGGCGCCTACGGTAAAAGGGTCACTATCGTAAATAAGCAGGTCGGCATCCTTGCCCGGCTCTATAGAGCCAACGCGCTTTTCCAGGCCGCAAATTTTAGCTGGGTATATGGTAAGGCTGTGTAACAGCTCTTGCCAGCCAATGCCCTCTGCACCTGCCACCCCAGCCCCTAGGGCCAGGTAGGCAATGGGCAGCTCTGGGTGGTCGCTGGAAATAGCGGTAGTTACGCCGGCCTGCAGCAGTGCAGCCGGTGTGCCGGCCCAGGCGTTGCGTAGCTCGGGCTTGCTGCGGCTGCAAAGCATAGGCCCGCAAATAACGCTGCAGCCCAGCTCGGCCAGTTGCTTTGCCACCAAATGCCCTTCGGTGCAGTGCACCAGCACAAGCTTCAGCCCAAATTCCTCTGCCAGGCGAATAGCGGTAAAAATATCGTCGGCACGATGGGCGTGAAAGTGTGCTTGCAGCTTGCCACTGAGTAGCGGCAGCAAAGCTTCGCACTTGGCATCGTATTCCGGAGGCTCGCGGTCTTCGTCCTGTTGGCTTTGTTCCAGTGCCTCACTGTAGCGCCTGGCCTTGTACAGTTGCTCACGTATCAGCGCGGCAATGGCCATGCGGGTAACCGGGGCTTGGTTTTTGGCATGAAAAGAAACTTTGGGGTTTTCGCCCAGAGCAAACTTGATTCCAACAGTGCCTAGCAGCATTTCGTCCACCCGGTTACCGTAGGTTTTTATAGCCGCCAGCTGCCCACCAATGGGGTTCGAGCTACCGGGGCCGGTTACCACTGTGGTAACCCCCGCACGCAGCGCTTCACTAAACGAACGCTCGAGCGGGTTAATGGCGTCTACCGCCCGCAGGTGAGGGGTGCAGGGGTCGGTATCTTCGTTGCCGTCATCCCCTTCAAAGCCCAAACCGTCTTCCCACATGCCTAAGTGAGTATGTGCATCCACAAAACCGGGCAGCACCAGGCAGCCCCCCGCATCCAGCGTGGGGCGGCCGGCCACCGGGGGCTTGCCGGGGGCAACTTCGGCAATTTTCCCACCGGCAATGCGAATGTAGCCGTCCTCCAGCGTTTGGCCGGCACAGGTAATAATTTTTCCGCCAGTAATAATCATAAACTATCCTCAAAAATTATTTTGGCACTCGACAAATAACAACATTATTTGCAGCATAGCCATAGTATAGTATGGGTACTAACCCCTTTTATTCTAATTCGCTGCCGGTTTGCCCGGCCTTTTCCCAAGGCGGACAGGCCACCCCCCACCACGGCAAGCCGGCGGAATTAGTACAACTTCCCCATTACTTGGCGCCATCCTTACGGAGGGCGCCACTTTTTTTCACAAAAATTTCTCTTATACAATTGTAAAGGAGCACCCAAACGAGCGCCCCAAAACAATTTTGCATGGTTTGTGGAACAGCAACAAGACCGAACTAGCGTGGCCCCTTGCGCGAAGGTTTTACGTCCATAAAGCGCTTTAGATCGGACATTTTGTCGTCGCTGGCGGCTTTAAATTTGCTCATCATATCCTCAAAGGACATGTTTTCGCTTTGCGCACGGGGTGTCCATTCATAGTTGCCGGGCCCCTTTACAGGCGGCATGGGCGCGCTGCTGCGGTAGCCATCGCGTGGCGCGCTTCTACGCGGCGGCCTTGCGCCGGGTGGCGGCGGTGGCAGAGCCTTCTTAATGGAGAGGCTTATTTTGCCTTCAGGCGTAATGCCCAGCACCTTAACCTTCACCATCTGGCCCAGTTCAACATGGTCAGATATTTCCTTTACATAGGTTGCGGCAACCTCGGAAATATGTACCATACCACTTTTGCCTTCGCCTAAATCCACAAAGGCACCAAATTTGGTAATACCCGTTACCTTGCCTTCAAGTATCGCGCCTACCTCGAGCTGCATATAGAAAATTTATCCCCCTACCGTTTGCTTTACTTTGTGCCTGAAAAATCTATGAACACACGTTCATCGGGAAAGGCATAACCCAGCCTGTCCTTCGCAATGCGCTCGATGTACGTTTCGTCCTCGTTCATGGAAATAAGCCGCTCGGTTTCTTTATTGGCTATGCGTTGGTCTTCCAGCTTCTGCTGCAGGCCCGCCAGTTCTTCCCGCCTGTTGCGTAGCTCCAGCTGCCCGCCTACCAGCGAAAAAGCGAAATATACCACGCAGAGCGCCAGCACCAGCCTTAGAAGCGGGTTGGCTTTTTTGTTTTTCTTTTCGGGCTTTTGGGGCATAACCTAGCTTCCTCCCTAATGTCCCGGTGAGTTTGTGTGTCTTATTATACAATAAGCGGACGCCCGCTTTCAAGAGCGTTTTAAAAAATAAATACATATTTTTTAAATTTTTTGTGATAAATGCCGCTATTTTTCGCACCACCCTGGCAACAAAGCGCACAAGAGCGCAAATGGGGCGAATGACCAGCCCCTGCACCAGGCGAGAAAGCAGCAGTACCAGCTTCACCACAACCAGCAGCAGCCCAGTTAAAACCGACATAACTGCGGGATGCAGCGTAAAGTAATATAATACCCCGCCCAACAGCTGCCCCAGCACCACAAAAAAGCGCACTTGTCCTTCGGTTATCTGCAGCAGATACGCAAAGGTAACCAGGGTGCACACCAGCATGAAGCATAAATCTTCCAGTGTAACGAGCCATTTGGGGTGTTCAAACGCGCAGCGCAGTGCCCGCAGCAGGTCGTAAAGTACCGCTAAGGCTCCCCCCAAGGGAAGGGAGCCCAAAAAAGCCAACGTTTGTAGCGAAAGGGTAAGGGCCACGCACAGTTCACCTCGTTTGCCGGCGCAGAGCCTGCAGCCTACTTAAACAGCCGGGAAAAAAAGCCGCCTTCCTGGGGCTGGTTATCGCTGTAGATGAGCGAATGAATTTCCCCTTCCAGCGTAAGGTCGCCGCTTTCCACGTCTATTTTGTTGATGTGCATGTCAAAGCCCTTAATCAGCAGCTCGCCGCTGTCGGTAAAAAGCACCACCGTTTGTTCATCGAAGCTGTCGATATCGGTTATTCCGGTAATGCTAAGGGTTTTTCTGTCCTCCATAATTACATTATGGGGCAGCTTTATTCTTTTTTCATCCATGATGCTGAACCCTCCTGCAAGTTTGTCCGGTCGGCATAGCCGCCGCTCGGTTTATTCTATGCAGGGTAGGCAGAAGCTTAGAACTGTTATTCCACCACGCGGTAATGCTCACCGGCTGCGTCCTTGGTTACATGCTCGGTAATTTGCAGCACCTCTATTTTAAGCGGTCGGGCACCCAGGCCTATTTCCACAACATCCCCCACCTTTACCTCGTAGCTGGCGCGGGCGGATTTGCCGTTCACCAGTACACGTCCGGCGTCGCAGGCCTGGTTGGCAATGGTGCGGCGTTTAATTAAACGGGTAACCTTTAGGTATTTATCCAGTCGCATAGTTTCTCCTTTTATCTGCCATATGGCTGCATGCAAGACAGGGGGCTGAATTTCAGCCCCCTGTTGGTAGGAAAAATAATTATTCGGAAACAGCGTCCTTCAGAGCCTTGCCTGCCTTGAAGGAGGGCAGCTTGGAAGCGGCAATAGTAATGGGTTCCTTGGTGCGGGGGTTAATGCCCTGGCGTGCTTCCCTGTTCTTAACTTCAAAAGTACCAAAGCCGACCAGTGCAACCTTATCGCCCTTTTGCAGAGCTTCTGTAACTGCATCCAGAACAGCCGAAACAGCCTTATCGCTGTCCTTCTTGGTCAGGCCGGTCTTGGCCGAAACTACGCTAATTAAATCTGCCTTTGTCATGTTTACGATACCTCCGTGAATTTTTTGGGGTTTTGGTTTATTTAAGAATTGCCAATGCGTACCTTCGCTTGCTTCCATAAATCAATTAAGGTTTGAATATCGGCAGTTCTTATTTCTATGTTTTGTTCCTGAGCCAGTTGCTCTACAACGCCAAAACGGGCAATAAACTTTTCGCAGCTGTCGCCCACTGCCTGTTCGGCATCTACACCCGCAAAACGTGCCACATTCACCGCCGAAAAGAGTAGGTCGCCCAGTTCCTGGTGCACTTCTTCCCTGTTGCCTGCTTCCAGAGCTTGCTGTAGCTCGGCCAACTCGCTTTGCAGATCTTGCAAAGCCCAGTGGATATCGGGGTAATCGAAGCCTACTTTGGCGGCCCGGCCCTGCACCTTACTGCTGCGCATAAGCCCCGGCAACGCCTTGGGCACGGCCTGCAGGGTTTGGTGGGCGGTGGCATGGCCTTTTTCCTTTCGCTTAATTGCATCCCAATTGGCAAGCACCTGTGTGGAATTTTCCACCTGTACATCCCCAAAAATGTGGGGGTGGCGCAAAATAAGCTTTTTGCAGATGCCGTCGCAAACGCTGTCGAAGTTAAAGCTTCCCGCCTCTTTGGCCATTTGTGCATGGAAAACAATTTGCAGCAGTACGTCACCCAGTTCCTCACAGAGCATTGTATCGTCGCGGCAGTCGATAGCTTCTACCGCTTCGTAGACTTCCTCCAAGAAGTTGGGGCGAATGCTTTGGTGGGTTTGTTCTTTATCCCACGGGCAACCTTCCGGGCTGCGAAGCCTTGCCATAATGTCGGTAAGGTCGTCAATGGTGTAGTTTGGCTTTAGTATAAACGGCTTGTCCATGCTTCCTCCGGCAGTGTTTGAGTACCATTCTAACGTAAATAAATGGCTTTTTCAATAGGAAACCGCAAAAAGTGGAAAAACAACCCAAAATTTTTCTTAAACTACAAAATTCTAAGGCGCCGAGCGGTAAAAATACCGCTTTTGCGCTAAATTTCGGCAATAATGTGGTTGAGAAGGTCGGCAAAGCGATGGCCGGCAAGGGCGGCAATTTCGCGTACATCCTCATCTGTTATGGGTGTTTTGCTAATGCCCGCCGCCATATTTGAAATGCAGGAAATGCCCAGCAGCTGCATGGAACAGTGGGCGGCCATAATGGCTTCCGGCACAGTGGACATCCCCACGGCATCCGCACCCAGTAAACCCAGAGCCCGTATCTCGGCCGGGGTTTCAAACTGCGGGCCAGCCATGTAGGCATATACCCCTTCGGCCAGCTGCTGGCCCAACGCCTTGGCCGATTGCCGGGCAATTTCCCGCAGCGCGGGTGTATAGGTATGGCTCATATCGAAAAACCTTGGGCCAAACATGCCCGGCTGCAGACCAATGCAGGGGCTTTCCGGAGCCAGCTTGATATGGTCGTGAATTAACATGAGATCGCCGGGTTTTAACTGGGGCGAAATACCGCCTGCCGCATTGGTTATAATGAGCGTTTCTACCCCCAGCAGCTTGAACACCGGCACATAAAAGGCGCACTGCTCAAAGCTGTAGCCCTCGTAGTGGTGGAAGCGTCCGGCCATAAGCAGCACGGGTTTTTCGCCCAGATGCCCGGCATACAGCACACCCTTGTGGCTTTCGTTTTGGGGCAGCGGGAAGTTGGGAATTTCGCTGTAGGGAATTTCGGTGGGGTTTTGCAGTTGGTCAGTGTAGTCGCCCAGGCCGGAGCCCAACACCACGGCAACCTTGGGCTGTATGCCAATGCGTGCGGCAAGAAAGTCGGCCGTTTCCTGGTATCGCTTTATTGTGCTCATTTTTCCTTCTCCTTTGCAAAGTCAAACCCACTTCCACTGGCAGGCGGGCTGATAAAATTGCAGTCTTTTCAGGGTTCAATCACTTTTTCGACGAAGCTACTGTGCGCAAGAAAACGGCCTGCAAGCCTTAACGGCAAGGTTTTGCAGGCCGCTTTTCCGCTTACCTTGGTGTTATTCCTGTGCGGTGGTAGGGGGAGCCTGCAGGCTGGCACCGCAGTGCGAGCAGAAGAAGGCCCCTTCGGGGTTGGCGCTGCCGCAGGCTAGGCAAGCAATGCCCGATTTATCTTGGTTCAGGGTGCTTAATTCAGCCAGGTAGGTGTCAATTTCTTTAATTATTTCTTCAATGGTTGCCTTGTTTTCAAAGCCGCTCTTTACGCCTTCGTAAACTACTTCGCCCAGCTTTTGGTAGCTCTTGCCAATATTGCCCGAGATACGCATGGCCGTAAATTTTTGCCGGGTGGTTTCAATGGCGTCGCCCGTCATTTTGCTGGCAACGTCGGCCATGTCACGCGCCTTCTCCAGAAAGCTATCAAAGTTAACCATCTTGCAGCACTCCCTTTGTGTAAAATGTATGAATTGCTTGCTTACGCTGTAGAAGCTCGGCAAGTCCATTGGTATATTCATAGGGGTATTTGTAGTTAAATATGCGTTCAATTTTGCTGCCACCCGGCTGACGCAACTTTGTAACGGCACCAGCCCCCACCCCAAATACGCTGTGGGTTTCGTCCATAATGAAAACATTGTAAAGGCAAGGGGTATCGCCCCGGCAGAAGCCGGTGTTTTCCAGGTTGGCCGCAATATTTTTTTGGCGGTAGAGGTAGTAGGGGTGATACCCTGCCGCGTTCATGGCGGCATAGCCGTTATCTACCATGGCTTCAACTGCATTGTACTGTGTGTGGTGGTATCCGTCAAGGTTAATATCTGTACCACGTTTAATAGAAAGAGTATGCAATGTAATGTTTTCGGGTTTTAACTGCAGAATTTGCCGCATTGTGCCGGCGAAGGAAGCAATATCGTCCTGCGGCAGGCCTGCAATAAGGTCTACATTAATGGCATTAAAGCCCACCTTGGCAGCCATTTCGTAGGCTTCAAAAAATAGTTCCGGCGAATGGTTGCGGCCAATGGCCTCCAACACGCGGGGGTTTAGCGTTTGCGGGTTAATGCTTACCCGGCCGCAGCCACCGGCATGCAGGGCAGCCAGTTTTTCGGGGGTAATGGTGTCGGGCCGGCCCGCTTCCACCGTAAGCTCGCGCAGATGGCGGATATCAAAGCTGGTTTTTACGTGTTCCAACAAACGGGCAAGCTGCTCGGCAGAAAGGGTGCTGGGCGTGCCGCCGCCTATGTATACCGTTTCCAGCCGAAGGCCTAGCCGGGCGGCTATGGCAGCGGTGTGGGTCATTTCTTCACACAGCAGGTCGAGATACTGCGGAATGAGGTATCCGTAAGATTTTACACTGCTGGATACAAACGAGCAGTAGCGGCAACGGCTAGGGCAAAAGGGTATAGAAATATATAAGCTAAAGCTTTCGGGCCGTGAAAGCGCAAGCACTTTATTTTCCTGCAGCAGTGTTTGGGCCGCCAATATTAGTTTTTTAGGGGTGACCTGCCAACGATTGGCCATTTGTGCCATGGCTCTTTCCAGGCCGCCCTGCTGGGCAGATTCGCGCAACAGCTTTACCGGGCGTATGCCGGTAAGCATTCCCCACGGAGGGTGATGCCCGGTAGCCTGTGTAAGCAGGGCATACACCATACACGAAAAACCCATCTCTATGGTCTGCTTTTTGCTGCGTAGCGGTATCTGGGCTTGTACCCGCAGCGGCTGGCCACCATTGCAAAGCTCTACCATAAGGCAGAGGTTTTGCTCGGTTGCCTCCAAGCGTGTGTGTAGGTAGGGCGGCTGGCCGGGCGCGCCCTGCACCACACGAACACCTTGGCCGGGGTAAAATATCCGGCCAAGGCTTTCTATTTCATATTTCAGGGTATGGCCGTCTAGGTAAATGGTCATAACTATCGGCTCCAGCTAGAGGGTGTGGTGCTACCCGGCTGCATGTAGGGGTTCTGATGGCGCTCCTGTTCCAGTGTGGTGGCTGGGCCGTGCCCAGGTAAAACCTGGAAATCTCCCGGTAGGGCACGCAGCTTTTGCAGCGACGCCAGCAATTCTTCCCGGTTGCCGCCTTCTAAATCCCACCGGCCGCAATCGTTGGGAAAAAGGGTGTCCCCTACAAAAAGCATACTCTCGCAACGCAGGCAAACGCCCCCCCGGGTGTGCCCCGGTGTATGCAACACCTCAATATTTAGCTCGTCCAGTGCAATGGTTTGGCCTTCGGTATAATGGTAGTCGGGGGTAAATTGGTAATTAGCCTGGTTCACCTTAAAGTAGCGGGCGCGGTTGCGGCGGGTGTCGCCCAACAAAACCTCGTCGGCCTGGTGGATGTACACCGGTAAGCCAAACTTTTCGCGCAACGCCCCCACTGCGCCAATGTGGTCGAAGTGGCCGTGGGTTAGCAACACCATGGTTGGGGTGAGGTTATATTGGGTTAAGGAGTGGTATATCTTCTCAAATTCATCGCCCGGGTCAATGACTGCTGCGTTCCCCGTGGTGCTGGCCAAAAAGTAGCAATTGGTTTGCAGCGGGCCAACGGGTAAAACATAAACGTCCATGCATAGCTCCTTTTATTAGCAAATGGTTTTATCGGGGAAAAGCTCACTGCTATCCAGCACAAGGGTAACAGGCCCGTCGTTGCACAGGGAAATTTGCATATCTGCGCCAAATTCCCCTGTTTGCAGTTGCTGCACGCCGTTTTTGCGCAACTGATGTGCAAATTCCTCGTAGAGCGGCTGGGCCAGTGCCGGTGCAGCTGCCCCGGTGTAGGAAGGGCGGCGTCCTTGCCGGCAATCGGCATACAGGGTAAAGTTGCTTACCACCAACGCCTGGCCGTTTATATCCAGCAGCGAAAGGTTCATTTTGCCCTGTGCATCTTCAAAAACGCGCAACCCGGCTACCTTAGCGGCCAGCTTGGCGGCTATTTCTGGGGTATCTCCAGGGCAGACGCCCAACAGCACCACCAGGCCTCTGCCAATTTGCGCCTTTTCTTGCCCGTCTATGGTAAGGCTGGCGCAGGCCACACGCTGCAAAACCGCCCGCATACTATAAAAACCTCTTTATTTCAATTACAGCACCGCGCGCTGTACGCTTATAACGCCCTTTACCCGCTTCATGCTAGCCATTATGAGCCCGAGCTGCTGCAGGTTGGCGGCACTGAGCGTAACCTGTATGCTGGCGTGGTTATCGCGCAATTCACGGGCGTTAAAATTGTGAATTTGCACATGCATGTTGGAAAGAGCTACGCTGATATCTGCCAGCAGAGCTTCACGGTTTACGCAGTATAATTCAATGGTAGATTGAAAGCTTTCCCGCACCTTTTCGGCCCAGCTGGCTGTAACCCAGCGTTCCTGCTGGTTTATATCCGACATAGCACTGATAACGTTAATGCAGTCGCGCTTGTGGATGGAGACGCCATATCCGCGGGTTATGAAACCCACAATATTGTCCCCCGGAAGTGGGTTGCAGCACTTTGCAAACTTTACAAGGCAGCCTTCTAGGTCTTCGACAATAACCCCGCTAGAGGTTTTCTCTTTAAGCCGTTTAGGCAGCTTGGGGATGAGATCGGCCTCGGTTTGGCGGTAGGTTTTGGCATAATCCTCTTTTATGCGGGGCATAATGCGCTGCAGCGAAATTCCACCGTAGCCAATGGCGGCGCAAAATTCATCCACCGTATGAAAACGCTGACGCTGGGCAATTTCCAAAAGGAAGATTTGCATTTCTTCTTCGGAAAGGTGCATGAGATTGCGGCGGAATTCCCGTTCTAAAATTGCTCGGCCTTCGGCAATGTTTTCTTCCCTGCGTTCTTTTTTGAACCAGGTGCGAATTTTATTGCGGGCTTCGCTGGTACGCACAATATTCAGCCAGTCGCGGCTGGGGCCGGTGGTTTTGCTAGAGGAGGTAATTACCTCCACAATCATGCCTGTTTTTACCTTAAAATCGAGCGAAACCATGCGGCCGTCTACCTTGGCGCCCACCATGCGGTTGCCCACCTGGGTGTGGATAGCATACGCAAAATCAATAACTGTAGAGCCTGTAGGTAGGCTGATAACATCCCCTTTAGGAGTGTACACAAACACTTCCTCCGGGGCAATGTCGGTTTTTATAGATTTTACAATATCTTCAATGTCGTCCAGCTCTTTTTGGCTTTCCAGTAACTGACGCACCCAGGCAAGGCGCTCTTCCAGGCTATCCTTCCCGCTAATGCCGGCCTTGTATTTCCAGTGCGCGGCTACGCCATATTCAGCTGTGTGGTGCATATCCCATGTGCGTATCTGCACCTCAAAGGGGACGGCTTCTTTATCTAACACCGTGGTGTGCAGCGATTGATAAAGGTTTTGCTTTTTTGTAGAAATATAATCTTTAAAACGGTTGGGAATAGGGCAAAAGGTATCATGAATGATACCCAGAATGTTATAACATTCAAAAACAGAATCAACTATAATGCGTAGCGCATAAATATCGTATATTTCTTCAAAGGCTCGGCCCTGCATAAACATTTTGCGGTAGATGCCGTAAATGCTTTTTACCCGGCCATCAATATGCATGTGAGGGTGTTCGGGTTCCAAGCGTTCTTTTAATTTTGTAATTTTTCGGGCCAGAAATTCCTCGCGGGCTTCCTTGCGTAGGTTGAGCATACTTTCAATTTCGTTGTAGCCAACCGGGTCGAGATATTTTAGCGAGATATCCTCCAGCTCTTCCTTTAGCTGGGAAATGCCTAGACGGTGGGCCAGCGGGGCGTAAATTTCCATGGTTTCCAGCGATTTTTCCCGCCGTTTTGTGTCGGGCATTACATCTATAGTGCGCATGTTATGCAGACGGTCGGCTAGCTTAATAATGACCACTCGCACGTCCTGCGCCATGGCCAGAAGCATTTTGCGTATATTTTCGGCCTGTTGCTGTTCGCGCGAGGTGTAGGCAATTTTACCCAGCTTGGTAACGCCGTCTACCAACAGAGCAACCTCGCTGCCAAAGCGTTTTTCCAGCTGTTCCAGCGTAACGGAGGTATCTTCCACCACATCGTGCAGCAGGGCGGCAATAATGCTTTGGGTATCCATGCCCAGCTCCAGCAGGATGCTGGCCGTTTCCAGTGGATGCAGGATATAGGGCTCGCCCGAAACGCGCACTTGCCCGGTGTGGGCTTGGTTGGCCAGCTCATAGGCTTCGCCTATCTTGGCTTCGTCATAGGGCTTGCCGGATTGACGTATTTTCTCGATTAAGCTATCGAACTGTTCCCGCATCTATTTCACCAGCTTTGCTGCTTGAATTTTTTGTAGCACGCCCGAAGCGGCGAGCTCGGCCTTGGTATCCCTCTTAAGGATGCGCAGGGCTGGGGTTTGCGCCACAACCTCCAGCTCGATAAGAATATCGATAATGAGCCGTAGCTTTAGGTAGCCAATGCCCTTGCCGTACAGCCTGCCATAGAGCATGTCGCAGCCCGGCAGTGGCATAGCGGTTTGCTGCAAATAGCGGTAGACCAGCGCAAGCTCTTGCCTGCTGGGCTCTAGCACGGCAGTAACTTCCTCGGGCAGAACCTCGCCCCGGCAAAACATTTCGTAATATTGTTTTTGCAAGTGGAGGTTTTCCCAGTCTACCCCCGCTAGGCGGATATCCACCGCTCGCAGCGATACAACCTCTTGCTCGTTCCACAGGCTTGTGCCAAGGGTTAGAGCTACATCCAAAAGATCGCCCTGCACAAAGGGAAAGTTTTCGGGCGTTTGGCCAAAGCAGACCACCCAAAGGCTTTGGCCGTTTTTGCCCAGCCGCAGCCGCAAATGCTTTCCCTGGCTAATAGGGTTAATGGCCTCCAGCCGACAGCCGAACAAAGCAAATAGTGGGCTGGGGCAACCATGGCCGCAGGGCTCTAGCAAGCGCAGTGTGGCAGCATTTTCGCAGGTTGCCTCGGCAATTTCCAGTGCGCGGTCTATTTTCAGCCTGTGCACTGGCATTATATTATAATTTTGGGCTGCGTGCTCCTGCAGGCTTGCTACAAACGCCTGCAGATTTTCTTGTGCCAGCGTAAGACCGGCCGCCTGGTTGTGGCCGCCGTAACGCAGCAGGTGTTGCCCACAGGCCGTAATGGCAGATATCATATTGTAGCCTTCCACGCTTCTGCCCGAACCCCGCACCAGCGTACCGTCGTTGGAAAGCAGCAGGCAGGGCTTGCCATAGCGTTCCACCATGCGGGCCGCCGCAATGCCCAACAGGCCATTGTGCCAGCCCTGGCCACAAAAAATAAGCAGGCGCTGGCGCAGCAGCTCGGGCTGCCGGGCCAGCAGGGCTTCTATATCGGCCAGTACGGTAGCTTCCTGGCTGCGGCGGTCGGCATTTTGGCCGTCGATGCGCTGGGCCAGTTGCTGGGCACGCTGTGGGTCGTCACACAGTAGCAGCTCCAGCGCTTCGTCAGGGCTGCCTATGCGCCCTGCGGCGTTGATACGCGGAGCAAGCCCAAAGGCAACCCCCTGGGCAGTTAGTGGCTTGCCCTCTAGCCCGGTAGCCTGCAGCAGAGCGGCAATGCCGGTATTGTCAGTTTGGGCTATTTTTTGCAGGCCAATGCGCACAATGGTGCGATTTTCATCGGTAAGCGGCACAATATCGGCTATGGTACCCATGGCCACAAGGTCGCCATATTCCTCCAGCAAGGCCAGGCCGTCGTCCTCTTCCAGTGCACAAATAAGCTTAAATGCAACGCCCACGCCGGCCAGATGCACAAAAGGGTAGCTTTCATCCTGGCGGTGGGGGTTGAGCACCGCCAGTGCGGCAGGCAGCTGTTCCCCGGGCTTATGGTGGTCGGTTATAATTACATCCAACCCCATTTGGTTGGCGGCTTCTACTTCCTTTACGGCGGCATTGCCGTTATCTACTGTAATTATAAGATTTACACCCTCTTGCTGCATACGCTGGAGGGCTGTTATATTCAAGCCGTAGCCTTCGGTTTCGCGGTCGGGTATGTAATAGAGCAGGTCGGCACCCGAGGCCTCTAGGTAGGCATAGAGCATGGCGGTGGCGGTAATGCCGTCGCAGTCGTAATCGCCGTAGATGGCAATGCGCTCCCCCTGCCCCAGCGCTACACGAATGCGTTCCACTGCCTTGGGCATATCCTGCATTTGGTGCGGGCCATGCAAGGGGGTTTCTTCCACTAAGGCTCGTACGGCCTGGGGGGATGTATAGCCACGGGCGGCAAGAATATCGCAAAGCATGCATGGGAGGCATGTTTCCTGCTGCAGCAACGCTGCCGCCTCGGGGTTGGGGGTGCTGCATTGCCAGGCTTTTACTTCCACGGTTACCTCCTGCGCTTTTGGGCGAAAACGAATACTACTATTCCTGAGAAAAGCAGGGCATTGGTGTGCTTTACTGCCATGCCTAGAAACAGCATGGCAGTAAATTCATCATGGCAAGTGCCAGTTTAATTACCGATTGCTTTAACAGGATTAGCATAATAGTAACATTTTACCACCAAATTTGCGGGAATTCAACCTTTACCGCCTGAAAGCTATGTAAGTAGGTGAAAACCAGCGGCCTGTAGCCCGCTGCGAATATCGGCAATGTGCCGGTGGTTGCGGGTTTCAAGCACTATGCTAAGCAGACAGGTGTCGAGCTCGGCGGCTTCATCGGCACGGTCGTGGTGGATAGAAACCACATTGGCACCTGTACCGGCCAAGATGCTGGTAATTGCGTTAACTTGCCCGGGTTTATCCATAAGCTTAATGCGCAGTTCACAAATCCTGCCCGATTTTATAAGGCCTTTATTGATAACCCGCGAAAGAATGTTTACATCAATATTGCCGCCCGAAACCAGACACACCACCTTTTTGCCGGCAAGAGGCAGCTTCTCGAAGAGCACTGC
>CAYYOY010000010.1:0-15131 GCA_964473265.1 uncultured Oscillospiraceae bacterium | reverse complement strand
CCCGCTAAATGCAGTGGGAGGTAAAAGAAGTTGGCGGCGACCCCAGCGCCAACAGCAAGCTGCGGGATGTAATTGCCAAGGCCAAGGCCAACAACATGCCCAACGATAATATCGACCGCTGCATTAAAAAAGCCCTGGGCGACGGCGACCGCAACAGCTACGAAGAAATTTTTTACGAAGGCTACGGCCCTTGCGGCGTGGCTGTAATGGTAGAAGCTCTTACCGACAACCGCAACCGCACCGCAGGCGACGTTCGCCACTATTTCGATAAATTTGGCGGCAACCTGGGGCAAAACGGCTGTGTTTCTTACCTTTTTGCGCCGCGCGGGGTTATTATCATCGACCTGCCCGGCCTAAATGAAGATAAGCTAATGGAAGACTGCATTGAAGCCGGTGCCATGGATTTTAGCTTTGAGGATGGTGTGGCTGAAATTTTTACTGCACCCGAAGAGCTTAGCCGTGTGCGCGAGGCGCTGGAAGCTGCCGGCTACACCTTTGCTTCGGCGCAGGTGGAATACATTCCTTCTACCTATGCAACCATTGATACCCCCGAGCTGGCTGCCAAGATGACCCGGCTGCTGGAAATGCTGGAAGATAATGATGACGTGCAAAACGTTTGGCATAACTGGGAAGAATAATACCGTCTCTGCCCAAACCTGTTTGCGGCAGCAGACTATGCCAAAGGCCGGGGAAATTCCAGACGGAATTTCCCCGGCCTTTGGCATTAGCACCGCATATGCCGCGGGCAGGCTGGGCAGAGGCGTGGCAGACCGGCAGAGGCCTATTCGCCTTTTCCCTTCATCCTCGTCTGCCCGAACTTGCAGCAGGGCAGCAGGCAACAGTTGTCGCAATCTGGCCTACGGGCCACACAGGTTTCGCGGCCATGCCACACAAGGCGATGGCAAAAATCGCTCGAGCCTTCGGGCGGCAACAGCTTTTGCAGTTGCAGTTCGGCCTTGTGGGGGTCTTTGGTATCAATAAGGCCCAGCAGGTTGGTAATGCGAATACAGTGGGTATCGCACACTACAGCGGGCTTGCCGTAAATATCGCCCAGCACAAGGTTGGCGGTTTTGCGGCCCACACCCGGCAGCTTGAGAAGCTCATCCATTTCATCGGGTAGCTGGCCGCCGTATTCCTCCACCAGCATGCGGCAGGTGGCTACAATATCGCGTGCTTTGGTCTTGTAGAGGCCGCAACTATGCACCAGCTCTTCCACCTGCGAAACCTCCGCCTGCGCCAGGCTTTCCAGTGTGGGAAAAGCGGCAAAAAGCCCGCGCGTCACCACGTTTACCCGCGCATCGGTGCACTGGGCGGCCAAGCGGGTGGCTATAAGCAGCTCGTAGGGCTTTTTGTAGGTTAGCGAGCAGGTAGCCTCGGGGTATTTTTCTGCCAGCAGCGCCACGGCCTGGGCAGCTCGTTGCTTTTTAGTCATAATATTGCTCCTTAATACTTAAAACCCCATGGCACCGGCTGCCAGGCCCAGCAGTGCGGCCAGGCCTATCATGGCAATGGGGTGTATTTTTTTTATAGTTGACCGCAGGGCAACCAACATCGCCAGAATACCCAGCGAAACCACCTGCACCCCTTCCTGCGGCCAAAACACGCTGCCGGCTACCGAAAGGGTTGCGGCAGCAATTAGCCCCACCACCGCAGGGCGCAGGCCGTAGAGAACACGCTGCACATATACGTTTTCCTTAAAGGCGTCATACACCCGTGCCACCAACAAAATGATAATAAACGACGGCAATATAACCCCCAGCGTAGCTGCCAAGCCGGCAGCCGGCCCCCCCAGGTGGTTGCCCACAAAGGTGGCAATGTTCACGGCAAAGGGGCCGGGGGTAGCTTCGCTAACGGCTATAAAATCCACCAGTTCTTCCAGCAGCAGCCAGCCCTTGCCCACCACCAGGTCTTGTATCATGGGTATCATGGCGTAGCCGCCGCCTATGGTAAAAAGGCCAATGTAAAAGAAGGTGCCAAAAAGCTCAAGCAGCATGGTCGTTCCCCTTCTGTTGCGGCTTTTTGGGGGCACACACAAGGCCCAGCAGGCCGGCTGCCAGCAGCACCAGCACGGGGTTTGCATCCAGCAATACCACGGCCAACAGCGCACCTATGCCCACCAGCCAGTGGAAGGCTTTGCCCGGCAGCATCTTGCCCAGCTTGGTTACCGAAAGGCCCATGAGCACCACCACCGCCGCACGAATGCCTACGAAGGCGCGGTCTATCCATACGTTGTGGCGCACCTGCCAGTAAAAGGCAGCCACCAGCGAAATAATAACAAACGAGGGCAGTGCTACGCCAACGGTGGCCGCCGTAGCCCCCCAAAAGCCGGCAACCCTCCAGCCTACAAAGGTGGCGGTGTTCACCGCCAGCACGCCGGGCGTGGCTTCGGCTATGGCGAGAATATCCAGAATATCGTTTTCGGTAATCCAGCCCTGCTTTTCTACCGCCTCTTGGTGGATAAGCGGCAGCATGGCATAGCCACCCCCAAAGGTGAAGGCCCCTATCTTCAAAAAGCTGGTGAACAGTTTTACAAGCTTGTCCATGCGTTGCTCCTTTCGGCGCTAAATGTCTTGTACACAGGCTTGCCTACAACTCCAGCACCTGCTTGTTGGTTACCATGTATACCCCCAAGCCCCACAAGACAACACCCGAGGCAATGATGATATATTCCACCTTTACCACATCGGCCAGCGGGCCGAATAGCAACATGCCCAACGGCATAACCGCCGAGGCAATAATTTGTATCAAAGAAAACACACGCCCAAGCATGTTTTCTTCCACGCGCTCTTGCACCAGCACCGTTTCGGCCACGCTGAAGAGTGGCATAAATAGCCCCGCCAGTAGCATAATGCCCAAATAGAGCGTAAAATTGCGTGCCAACCCCAGCAGGGCAAAAAACAGCCCAAAGGCCGCACAGGAAAGCGCCATGGTGTAAATGCGGTTCTTAAAGCCCCCCCAGAGCGAAACCCCTACCCCGCCAATAATGCCTCCGATGGTCCAGGCCATTTCGTTGGCGGTAACACGCCACACCTCACCGCCAAAGCTACGTTCCACTAGTAATGGCGTTAGAAAAGCCGCCGGGGTAATTAAAAAGAAAAAAACCATATAAAACAGCAGCAAATAGCGCACCAACGGGTTTTTCCCTGCGTAGGTAAGCCCCTCGCGCAGCTGGCCCAAGGCACCTATGGGCTGCTCGGGTTTGGGGGTTGACGGCGTAGGCAAAAAGAACATTACCCCCACCGCCAGAGCGGCGGTAAGTACATCCAGCAGCAGGGTAGCCTCCAGCCCCCAGGTGTAGAGCAACGCACCGCCCACCGCCGGCGAAGCCAGCAGCATAAGCGAATTCACCGTGCTATTAATGCCGTTCACCCGTGTAAGATGCTCTTTGGGTACCAGCTGGGGCAAAATGGCCGATACAGCCGGCGACTGCACCCCCGAGCCCAGCGAACGAATGGCCGAAACCACGAAAATAAGCCATAGCCCACCAAAGCCCGCCTCGCGCAACAGCACCAGCAGAAGGGTAAAAAGGGCAATAAAGCTATCTGAAAGCATGATAAGCGCTTTGCGGTTAAAGCGGTCGGCCCAAACGCCGGCCGGCAGCGAAATAATAATTTGGGGTAAAAAGGTGCACAGCGTGCAAATGCTCATCAATGTGCCGGAGGAGGTTTCCAGCGCGATATATAGCACAATAGAAAAGCTTACTACCGCAGAACCAAACAGCGAAAGTGCCTGGCTGAATAGAAAGGTAAAGGCCTGTTTCTTCCAGTTGTTCATGGTGTCTTCTCACTTATTTGTTAAATATTCTTTTAGCACGCTATACTCCTCCACCAGTGCGGAAAAAGACAGCCGACAGTTGGCCGGGCTGGTGGAGGGCAGATACACCGAGTGCATTCCGGTTTGTGGAAAGCAATACTTTTGGTAAAGTTTTGTTCAAGTTTTACCGGTTGTAAATATCCCCGCAATGTGCGCGGTGTTTAAAATTGGGGTAAAGTTGTTGGCCTCTATAGGCGGGCGGATGCTGGCGTCGTCTGCCCCGGCAATTTCACAGGAGGCAATTACGTCCCAAAGGGCAATGCCGTGCTCCAGTAGCAAGCGGCGCTTTTCATCGTTGGTTGTAGGCGGTGGGCAGCCCAGCACAGCGGCCAACACCGGCCAAAAGCGGTTTTGGGGGTGGCCATAGTAAAAGCCCGTTTCGCGCGATTTTGGCGAGGGCAGGCTGCCTAAAATGAGCACCCTGGAATATTCGTTATACACCGGCTCAAGCGTGTGCATTACCCTTGGCATGAAATACTCTCCTGCATTTGTTGGGCGCCACAAACAGTGGCGCCTGCTACTTTTATTGTATGGCAAACGCCCATATTTTGCAAGCCAATTGCTGCAAGGCATTTTTGCACCAAAAAAATTGGTAGCCGCTGCAAAATATGATGAAATTTGCCTGCCCTTCTTTTGTTGTATACTATATAGTAAAATGATATAATTGTTTTAGCCATACTTTAAAATGTAAATATCCTAAATGATGAAGAAAGTTGCTGGAAGCACATGCAGTTTGCCTTCCCACGCGTTACCATTATAGCAGGCCACTACGGCAGCGGCAAAACCAACCTGGCAGTAAACCTGGCTTTGCAGCTCGCCAAGCCGGGGCAAGCTTTTTCGCTGTGCGACCTCGATATTGTAAACCCCTACTTCCGCACGGCCGATTTTGCCGAAAAACTGGCACAGCTGGGTGTTGAGCTCATAGCCCCCGCCAGCGCCAACACCAATCTCGATTTACCCGCTATTACCCCCCGGCTGGCAGCCGCCCTGCAAGAGCCCGGCCGCCGCGTGCTCATAGACCTGGGCGGTGACGATGCCGGCGCGTTCGCTCTGGGCCGCTATGCCCCCACGCTGCGCGAACTGGGCGATTGGGCCATGCTATATGTTATAAATGCATCCCGCCCACTTACCGCCACGCCCGAGCAAGCCGTAGAAATTCTACGCGAAATAGAGCAAGCCAGCCGGCTATCCGCAACCGGTATTATAAACAACACCCATCTTGCGTCGCTTACCGATGTGGCATTGGTGCAGGCCTCGGCTGAATATGCGCAGCAGGTGTGCCGCCTTACCGGCCTACCGCTGGCCTTTACCGCCGCCGAAAAAAGCATTGCCGCCCAGCTGCAGAAAGAGCAAAAACCCCTGGGTGTAGAAATTCTTGTAAAAACCCCGTGGGAGGATTCCCCGTGACGATATTGCAGTATACCAACACTTACAAGCAGAAAGGGAGGAGCTCCAGTGGCCAAAACAACCATTAACGAATTGATATGTAAGGGCTGTGGTCTATGCGTTTCGGTTTGTCCGAAGAAGTTGCTAGCGCTAGACCTAAAGCGCCTGAACCCCAAGGGCTACAACCCCGCGGTGGTAGACGATATGGAAAAATGCATTGGCTGCGCCATGTGCGGCATTATCTGCCCCGAAAGCGCAATTACAGTGGAAAGGTAGGAACAACACCATGGCGCAAAGAGTTTTAATGAAGGGCAACGAAGCGCTGGCCGAAGCGGCTATTCGCGCGGGCTGCCGACATTTTTTTGGCTACCCCATAACCCCCCAAACCGAGGTTGCGGCCTATATGTCGCGCAGAATGCCTAAAATTGGCGGTACATATTTGCAGGCCGAAAGTGAAGTGGCTGCGGCCAACATGGTGCTGGGCGCGGCTTCAGCCGGTGTGCGCGCTATGACCTCTTCCTCTTCCCCGGGTATTTCGCTGAAAACCGAGGCTATTTCCTACATGGTGGGCTCCGACCTGCCCTGCCTTATTATTAACGTGCAGCGCGGCGGCCCCGGCCTGGGCGGCATTCAGCCCTCGCAGGCCGATTATTGGCAGGCCACCCGTGCGCTGGGCCATGGCGATATGCATGTGCTGGTGTTCGCACCCAACACCGTGCAGGAAATGGTAGACATGGTTTCGCTGGCCTTCGACCTTGCCGACCACTACCGCATGCCCGCCATGCTGCTGGCCGACGGTATGCTGGGCCAGATGATGGAGCCGGTAAGCTTCCCCGATACCGCCGAAGAAAAGCCGCTGCCCCCCAAACCCTGGGCTACCAACGGCCACGGCGGAAAACGCCCTGCCAATGTGGTAAATTCCCTGCACTTGCAGGCCGAAGAGCTGGAAAAAATGGTGGTAAGCCGTTTTGCACGCTACCAGGAAATTATAGAAAAAGAACCCCGCCACGAAAGCTACCTTACCGAGGATGCCGATTACGTTGTGGTGGCCTACGGCGCTACTTCGCGCATTGCGAAAACAGCTGTAAACCAACTGCGCGCCGAGGGCATTAAGGCCGGGCTGGTACGCCCCATTACCCTGTGGCCCTTCCCCACCAAGGCCATTGCCAACGTGGCAAAAACCGCCAAGGCGCTGCTGTGTGTGGAAATGAGCATGGGCCAAATGGTGGATGACGTACGTCTTGCCGTAGAGGGCAGCAAACCCGTTGCCTTCTTTGGGCACACCGGCGGCGTTGTGCCTTCCCCTGCAGAAATTGCGGCCGAAGTTAAAAAGCTGGGAGGTGTGAAGTAATGGCCATTGTATACCAAAAGCCCCAGGCACTTTCTAATAAAACCCTGCACTACTGCCCGGGCTGTACCCACGGCATCATTCACAAGCTGGTGGCCGAGGCCCTTACCGAGCTGGACGCCGAAGGCCGCGCCATTGGTGTAGCCCCCGTTGGCTGCGCTGTGCTGGCCTATGAATATTTTACCTGCGATATGGTGCAGGCGCCCCACGGCAGAGCCCCGGCGGTAGCTACCGGCTTAAAGCGTGCCGTGCCCGAAAGCCTTGTGTTTACTTACCAGGGCGACGGCGACCTCGCCGCCATTGGCACTGCCGAAATGGTACATGCCGCAACCCGTGGTGAAAACATTACCGTCATTTTTGTAAACAACGCCATCTATGGCATGACAGGCGGCCAAATGGCCCCCACCACCCTGCCCGGCCAGGTGACACAAACCTCGCCCTATGGCCGCGATACCAATTCCGCCGGCTTTCCTATCCGCGTGTGCGAAATGCTTTCCACGCTGGATGGCGTAGCGCTGGCGCAGCGTGTATCGGTAGATAGCGTACCCAACATCAACAAAGCCAAGGCCGCCATTAAAAAGGCCTTTGAAACCCAAAGCCAAGGCAAGGGCTTTAGCATTATAGAAATTCTTTCTACCTGCCCCACCAACTGGGGCCTTACACCCGTGGAAGCGCTGGATTGGCTGCGTGCCAACCTCATGCCCTACTATCCGCTGGGTGTATACAAGGACAAAACGGCCGAGGGGGTAAAGCACAATGACTAACAACATTCTCTTTGCCGGGTTCGGCGGGCAGGGCATTCTGTTTGCCGGCAAGGTTGCGGCCTATTGCGGCCTGCTGGAAGAAAAGCAGGTTTCTTGGCTGCCCTCTTACGGGCCGGAAATGCGCGGTGGCACCGCCAACTGCGGGGTGTGTATCTCGGATGAACCGGTGGGTTCGCCTCTCATTCTCAACCCCAACATTTTGGTGGTAATGAACGTGCAGTCTTACGATAAGTTTATCAACGCCGTTACCCCCGGCGGCACGGTTATTGTAGATAGTGCCTTGATTGATAAAAAGACCGACCGCACCGATATTACCGTATGCTATGTGCCGGCCAGCTCGCTGGCCAAGGAGCAAAACCTGCAGGGCCTGGCGAATATTATTTTAATTGGCGCCCTGCAAAAGGCCACCGGCTTTACCTCGCTGGAGGTACTAAAAAAGGCCATTGAAAAGTGCGTACCTGCCTCCAAGGCACACCTGATGGAAGCCAACCTGCGGGCTATTGCACTGGGCGGGCAGTACTAAGCCATGCTGCGGCTGGTTTTAGGCCGTGCGGGCACCGGCAAAACTACAACTCTTTACAACCAACTTGCGCAGGCGGTAAATGAAGGCAAGCCGGCCATTTTGCTGGTACCGGAACAGTTCTCGTTTGAAGCCGAGCGCACGCTTTACAGGAAGCTGGGCATCTCCAACATGCGGCATGTGGAGGTGCTCAGCTTCACGCGCCTAAGCGAGGCAATTTTCCGCAGCCTGGGCGGTCTGGCTGGCCACCGGCTGGACGACACCGCCCGCCGCCTGCTCATGCGCCTGGCGCTGCAGCAGCTGGGCGACACCCTGCAGCTTTACCGCCGCCACAGCCGCAAAACCGCCTTTGTTACCGCCCTGGTGGACGCAGTAACCCAATGGAAGCTCGCAGGTGCCTACCCCGACGAGCTTTTGCAGGCATCGGGCCTGCAAAGCGGGCAGCTGGCAGCCAAGCTGAAAGAACTGGCGCTTATTTATTCTGCCTACCAGGCGCTGGTAGAACAGGGTTTTTCAGACCCCAGCGACGATATTACCCGTGCCGGTAAGCTGGCGGCCGGTGGCAACTGGTTTGCCGGGCGGCGGCTGTTTGTAGACGGCTTCGCCTATTTTTCACAGCCCGAACGCCAGCTGCTGCGCACCGCCATTGAACAGGCCGAAGAAGTTTGGGTAGCGCTTTGCTGCCCCGGCGGGCAGGAAACACCCGAAGAGCAGGGCATATTTTCTACCGCGCGTCAAACAGCCGGCCGCCTGATAGCCGACGCCCGCCGTGCCGCCGTGCCGGTGGCCATTCCGGTGGTGTTGGAGCAGCACCACCGTTTTTCCAGCCCTGCCCTCGCCCGGCTGGAAAACCTGCTTTCGGGCAACCCGGTAGAGCAAGCCCCCCTGCCCCCAGCAGACGATACCCTTACCATTACCGCCGCAGGCGATGCCTATGCCGAAGCAAGCTATGCCGCCGCCACCGTCTGCCGGCTGGTGCGCCAGGGCCTGCGCTACCGCGATATGGTGGTAATTGTCCGTAAGCTGGAAGACTACCAAACCCCCATAGAAACCGTGTTTGGGGCGTATGGCATCCCCTATTTTGCCGATAGGCGTGTTTCGGTGGAAAGCCAGCCGCTGGCGCTGGCTCTGCTGGGCGGGTTGGAAACCGCCACCCAGGGCTTTTCCACCGAAAGCCTGCTGCGGCTGGCCAAATGCCCGGCACAGGGGTTGGAAACCCAGGCCGTAGCCCTGCTGGAAAATTACTGCTACACCTGGAGCATAGACGGCAAGGCCTGGCGGCAGCCCTTTACGCTGCACCCCGACGGCGCACAGGCCCAGGGTACTCCACAGAGCCAAGCGCGGTTGGAGGCCCTAAACCAAACCCGCAGCCGTCTGCTTGCCCCGCTGGAAGCCTTTGCACAGCGGCTGGAAGGCTGCGACGGCCTTGGCTTTGCCACTGCCTGCTACGAATATTTAGAGGACATTGCCGCGCCGGCCAACATCCGCAGCTTTGCCGCACAAATGCCGCCGCTGGAGCAAAAAAACCTGCTGGAGCTTACCGAAGCCCTGTGGGAACAGCTCATGAACATTCTAGACCTGTTCGCCACCCTGCTGGCCGAACGCAGCCTGCCGCCTGCCGAGCTGGCCGAGCTGTTGCGAAGCTGCATCCGCAGCATAGACCTTGGGCAAATTCCCCGCACGGGGGATGAGCTGCTCTGTGGCAGTGCCGACCGTATCCGCCCTTTCGGCTGCAAGGTTGCCATTGTTATGGGGGTAAACGAAGGGGTCTTTCCCGCCGAACTAGCCAGCGGCGGCCTTTTCAGCGAGGCCGAGCTGGGGCGGCTGGCCCTTTCAGGGCTGGAGCTTTCGCAGCCGCCCTACCAGCGGGCACTGGCCGAGCGAAATTACTTATACACCGCGCTCACCACCCCTTCGCACCAGCTGTACATAACCTATGCCACGGCACAGCTTACCGGCGCGCCGCTGCTGCCTGCCCAGGCGCTGGAACGCCTTGCCACAGGGCTGGGCTGCGCTGTAACGCAGGCCGAAAGCCTACCGGAACTGGCACATGTGGTAAACCAAACCACGGCGCTTGCCCGGCTTGCCGCAGGCCGCGACCCCCTGCTGGCCGCCACGCTGCGCGAATATTTTGCCCGCAGCCAGGCCGGCGAGCTTGCCCGGCTGGAAACTGCTGCCGACCCGCTACCCAAGCCCATTGAGGCCGAAACGGCCAAGCGCCTGCTGGGTGGGCAGCTGTTGCTTTCCCCAAGCCGGCTGGAACGCTACTTTGCCTGCCCCTTTCAGTTCTTCTGTGCCGATATGCTGCGGCTGCGGCCACTGCGGCGGGTGGAGTTTTCTCCGTTGGAATCGGGCAGTGTGGTGCATTTGGTGTTGGAACAGCTGCTGCAAAGGCATGGTGCCGAGCTGGCCCGCCTGCCCGAACGCCAGCTGGCCGCCGAAGCGGCTGAAATTATCAACACCTACCTACTGCAGCTTACCGGGCAACAGCAGGAAGCCTTAAGCCCCCGGCAGCTTTACCTCTTCCGGCGGCTGGTGCAGGTGCTGGTAAAGCTGCTGCAACGCCTGGGGGCGGAATTTTTACATAGCCGCTTTGTGCCCACCGGCTTTGAGGTGCAGGTTGGCCCACAGGCCGAGGTAAAGCCCCTGCGCCTGCCCACAGCCTATGGCGAAGTGGTGCTGCAGGGCCGCATAGACCGTGTGGACACCTGCAGCATTGAGGGACAAACCTTTCTGCGGGTGGTGGATTATAAATCGGGTGGCAAAAAGCTTTCGCTGCCCGAGCTTTATGCCGGGCTGAACACCCAGCTGCTGTTTTACCTCTTTAGCCTGTGCGAAGGCGAAAGCGGGCGCTTTACCGGCAACCTGCCGGCCGGTGTGCTCTACATGCCGGCCTACACCCAAAGCCCGGTGTTGCCCCGGCGGGCCAATTCTGCCGAGCTTGCCGCCGCACAAGAAAAAGGCCTGCGTCAAAACGGCTTGCTATTGGACGACATAACAGTACTGGAAGCCATGGAAGAAGGCCTGGGTGGGCGTTTTATTCCTGTAAATGCCACGGGCAGCGGTGTGGACAAGCGTTCGCCGCTGGCTTCCCCGGCGCAGCTGCAGGATATCCGCCGGTATTTGACACGGCTGGTGGAACAAATGGCCGAACAGCTTTACCACGGGCAAATAGCCCCTCTGCCGGCCATTGGCAGCGAAAGCAAGCCCTGCCAATTTTGCGAATATACCGGCCTTTGCCAAAATGCCAATGCTTCGCGCTGCCGCACCATTGCTCAAATAGATAAAGAAGCATTCTTTACAGCCATTGCGGGAGGTGAGTAAGCATGCCCACACAATGGACCCCCCAGCAACGCCAGGCCATTGAAACCACCGGGGGCAGCCTGCTGGTTTCCGCTGCGGCGGGGGCCGGCAAAACCGCCGTGCTCACCCAGCGGGTGCTGGCGCATTTAACTCACCCGGAACACCCGGTAGATGCCAACAGGCTGCTGATTGTCACCTTTACCCGCCTGGCTGCCGCTGAAATGAAAAGCCGCATTGCCGCCGGGCTTTCGCGCATGATAGAAGCGCAGCCGGCCAGCGTAGCCCTGCGCCGCCAGCAGGTGCTGCTACAATCGGCTAAAATTAGCACGATCGATGCCTTTTGCCAAGGCCTGCTGCGGGAAAACTTCCACCTGTTGGATATTCCGCCCGATTTCCGCATTGCCGACCCAAAGGAACTTGAGCTTATGCGCAGTGAGGCCATGGCCCAAACGTTGGAGGCTCTCTACCGGCAGCCGGGTGGGGAATTTGCCCGGCTGGTAGAGCTGCTATCTACCGGCAAAAATGATAAACGTACCGAAGAAACCCTGCTGCGCCTTTACGACTTTTTGCGTGCCCTGCCCTTCCCCGAGCGCTGGCTGCAGGAAAAACAGGCCCTTTACCAAACCGAGCTGCCCCCCGAGCAAACCCCTTGGGGCAAGTTGGTGCTGGAACACGCACGTTCGGGCATTGCCTGCGCTCTTACCCTCACCCGCCAGGCGCTGGAAGCCATGCAGGGCGACGAAGCTCTCTCAGCGGCCTACCAGCCCGCCTTACTACTGGACGAAAAACGCCTGGCCGCGCTGCAGCTTATTCTGCAAACCGCAAGTTGGGATGCTGCCTGCCAGGCCTTTGAGCATTTCACCTTTGAAAAGCTGGGGCGGCTTACAAAATACCCCTACGAGGAAAAAAAGGCCCATGTTACAGCTCTGCGCGAGGGCAGCAAGGATATTATTAAGGAACTGCGCGACCGCCGCTTTTGCTGCACCGCGGCCGAATTTGCCCGCGATATGCAGCTGCTGCGCCCCTGTGTGGAACAGCTTTTTGCCGCTCTGCGGCTGTTTTCGCAGCAACTGGAAAGCGCCAAGGCCGCCAAAGGCGTGCTCGATTTCCCCGACCTTACCCACCATGCCCTGCGGCTGCTGGTGGAACAGGACGAGCAGGGCCGCCCCCAGCAAACCCCGCTGGCCCGCCAGCTTTCAGAAGAGCTGGCCGAGGTATTGGTAGATGAATATCAAGATACCAACCAGGCGCAGGACCTGCTGTTTTGGGCTGTTTCGGGCCGGGGGCAGCGGCTGTTCATGGTGGGGGATGTAAAGCAGAGCATTTACCGCTTCCGCCAGGCCATGCCGGAACTCTTTCTGGAAAAACAGCGTAGCTTTGCGCCGGTGGGCGGCGGCTTCCCCGCAAAGGTGGTGCTGGGGCGCAACTTCCGCAGCCACAGCGCCATTACCGGGGCGGTAAACCATGTGTTTTCGCTGCTGATGAGCCGTAGCCTAGGCGAGCTAGATTACGACCAAGAACACTGGCTGGAAGCCGGGGCACAGTACCCCCCCGACGAGGGGGCCGGCCTTTCGCTGCATGTGCTGGAGCCTTCCCAAAGTGAAGAACCCGAAGGCAGCGAGGCAGCCTATGTGGCCGGCCTGGTTGCCCAGCTGCTGGAAAGCGGCTTTGAGGTGGTGGAACAGGGGGCTGCCCGCCCCGCCCGCCCGGGAGATATTGCCGTGCTGCTGCGCTCTAAAGGCAAAGCGCAGGAATATGTGCAGGCATTGGCCCAGCGCGGTGTAAGCGCCTGGTGCGAAAGCCAGGGCGGTTTTTTATCTTCCCCCGAGGTGGGCTGGGTGGTAGCCTTGCTGAGCGCCCTTTCCAACCCCCTGCTCGACCTGCCACTCGTGCAGGCCATGCTTTCGCCCATGTTTGGCTTTAGCAGTGAGGATATTGCCCAACTGCGTCTGCAGCAGGCAGGCCGGCCCTTTTACCTACTGGTGCAGCAGGCCGCCCAAACGCAGGAAAACTGGCGGCAGTTTCTAGAGTGTTTTGCCGCCCTACGCCGGCAAGGTGCGCTGCTGCCAGCCGATACACTTATACGCCAAATTTACCTGCAAACCAGCCTGCCAGAGCTGGTGCTGGCCATGCCCCAGGGGCAAATGCGCCAGGCCAACCTGCGCTTGCTGGTGAATTATGCCGCCGATTACGAACAGGCAGGCTACAAGGGGCTGGATGGCTTTGTGCGCTTTCTTGCCCGGCTAAGAGAGCAGGGTAGCGACCTTTCCACCGCTTCGCTGCGCACCCCTAGTGCCGTATCGGTAATGAGCATACATGCCTCCAAGGGGTTGGAGTTCCCGGTGGTCATCTTGGCCGATTGCGCCCGCCGCTTTAACACCGACGACCTTCGCCGCCCCGGCATGCTAAGTGCTCGCTTGGGCTTTGCCTGCACCAGCCGGGAACCCGGCAGCCTTGTAAGCTACACTACCCTGCCGCTGGAAGCATTGCGCATTGAGGGCGCTGCCGCCAGCCTTTCGGAAGAGCTGCGGGTGCTATATGTGGCACTAACCCGTGCCAAGCAGCGGCTGTATGCTGTTGCCAGCCTGCCACGCCCCGCAAAGCAGGTGGCCGGCCTGGCTCTGCCGCTGGAAAAAGGCCGCCTTGCCCCCTGGGCGGTGGGCAGCGCCAACAGCTTTGCCGATTGGCTTATTATGGCCGCCCTGCACCACCCCGGCGGGCAACCGCTTCGCGAGTTGGCAGGCTTGCCGCCGGTAGAGCTTGCCGCCTGCGCGGGGCAGCTACAGGTGCGGTTGGCACAGCCCGGCACATCGCTGGGGCTGGAAGTGGCACAAGCCGAGGCTCCCCCACCCCCCAGCCCTGCGTTGCTGGCCGAGCTGCAAGAACGGCTGGCCTTTGCCTACCCCCACACCGCCGCCACCCAAACCCCTGCCAAGCTGGCCGTTTCGCAACTGGTGGCGCACGAGGCCATTACCCCCTTTGGCCATGCACCCCGCCCGGCCTTTTTGCAGGGCAAGGGGCTTTCGGCTGCTCAGGCGGGCACGGCACTGCATCTATTTTTGCAGTTGGCCAACCTGGCCCAGGCACAGCACAGCTCGGCCGCTGAAAAGCAGCGTCTGGTGCAGGAGGGCTTTTTATCCCCCCAGCAGGCACAGGCTGTAAACGAAGCCGCCGTTGCCGCCTTTTTGGCCGGCCCGCTGGGGCAGCGGCTGCTGGCCGCCAAACAGTGCCACCGCGAGCTGCGCTTTCTCTGCGAGGCCGATAGCATACTACTGGGCAGCCTGGCCCCCTGGCTGCCCGAAGGGCAAACCACCATGCTGCAGGGTGTGGTCGACTGCCTGTTTATAGAAGAAGACGGTGCCGTGCTTATCGATTACAAAACCGACCGCCTGGAAAACGAGCAGCTTTTGCTGGCACGCCACGGTGCCCAGCTGCGGCTTTACGCCCGTGTGGTGCAGCAGTGGATGAAGCTGCCCGTAAAGCAGGGGTATTTATATTCTTTTCACCTGGGCAAAGCCGTTGCGGTAGATTTATAACGCTTCGCCCCAGCCTGCAATGCTGGGGCGAAGCGCTATGCAAAAAGCACCGTCTACCCTTGTGGGTAAACGGCACCCCTATGGCTTGCTGCAGTATTGCAGCTTTCTTCAGAAAGCAACTGAACCTATGAATGTAAGGTGGTATAAAGATGGCAGGCCCTATTAAGCAGCAATATCTTAACCTGGGCATGTTGGTTTCATTGCTCTTTTTAAGGTTTGTACTGCTTTTTTTATCTTATTTAAGCATTATTGATTCGAATATTGGCCTGTTCATATATTTATTGGGAACTTTTATTTTAACAGGCTGTTTTATATGCACAAATATACAGCACTTAAACCGCTTTAACATTAGCATCTTTGTACTTTTTATTTTTTTATTCTCACCTATTTTCTTTTTAATAATAGACCCATATAACCCTGTTGTCTATATCAATATGCCAATATCCATTGTTGTTGGCGTC
>CAYYOY010000009.1:0-15511 GCA_964473265.1 uncultured Oscillospiraceae bacterium | reverse complement strand
GTTCTCGTCGCTGGCTTTTGTGTACGAAATTAGCTCTTTCTTTATGGTGTTTGCCATGACCAGTGTGTTCTTTGGTGTAATGGCCGTGGCAGGCTTCGTTACCAAGCGCGATGTAAGCAAATATAGTTCTCTTATAACCATTAGCCTTATCACCATGGTAATTCTTACGCTGCTTGCTATGTTCTTGCGGCTGGAAGCACTGGAAGTGACCATCTGCTTCCTTGGTTTGGCCCTGTTTATGGGCATTACCACCTACGATGTAAAAAAGATGAAGGACCTCTACTACCTCAACAGCGAAAACGGCGAAATGCTGGCACGCCTTTCTATCTACAGTGCCCTGCAGCTCTACCTCGATTTCGTAAACATTTTCCTCTACCTGCTGCGCATTCTCGGCCGCAGAAAGTAGTAAAACAACCCAAAAGGCCCCGGCCGCTGTGCAAGCGGCCGGGGCCTTTTCATTTACAGGATAAGCGATACTCTCTAATACCCCAGAGCTTCATTGACAATAATGATTTTAATTCTGTTTTTTATAAATTGCCCGGTAATTAATACGAAATCGTTGCAAATACGCTGTTCATGTTTACAATCTATGCACTTGCCAAGCTTGGCACAGGGGGTTTGCTTCTTTAGGCGCTTTGCATCTAACGGTGCTGCAATTTGCCTTGTTCTTTGAATTGCCGCATCAACATATGTTGCAATTTTATTTGTACCTACAACAATAATCACCTGATGGGGGCCATAAAGCATAGGAGCAACCCTGCTGCCATTGCCATCAATATTAAATATTTTTCCATCTAGCGTAATGGCGTTTGAACCGGTAATAAAAGTGTCTGCGCTGAAATTCTTCAGGTATATTTGGCGCTTGTCTTCCGGTGTTAGGCCAGGCGCGTATTTATCTAAGAATGTATAATTGCCCTTTCGTAAGAAAGCAAACACACCTGTTTGCTCCAGGGTAACAGAATCTCCGCATCCAACAGTAGAGCCTTGTGGAATGAGCGTAGATAGTAGATCTAAAAGCTGGTTTTGCTCCGCAACCAAGTAGCCTGCCATATTGTTTCTTTCTAAGCTTTTAATTACCCGCGCAATGGTATCCGTCATATTTTCACCCATCGTGTTTTAATTCGTATTGCCATGGCCCTAAGTAAACCAGCGAGCGGCATAAAGCCACTCGCAGGTTTTTAATATAATTGCTATGGCTAAATTACAATTCCCCCATTGGGGCTGAGCACCTGGCCGGTAATAAAATCTGCCGCGGGCGAAGCCAAAAAGGCCACGCTGGCTGCAACATCCCGCGGGTTGCCAATGCAGCCCAGGGGGGTTTCCTCCCGCAGCAGGGCGAGTGCCTCGGGGGTAAGGTCGGACATCATGTCGGTGGCAACCGCCCCGGGGGCTACGCAGTTCACCCGTATGCCCGAAGGGCCAACCTCTTTGGCCAACGCCTTAGTAAAGCCGATTACCGCCGCCTTGGCCGCCGAATAGTGCACCTCGCACGAAGCGCCGGCAATGCCCCAAATAGAGGATATTGTAATAATTTTGCCGCAGTGCCTGCGCAGCATACCCGGCAGCGCCGCGTGGCAACAGCTGTATATACCCTGCACATTTACGGCAAACATGTGCTGCCATTCTTGCAGGGTAATATCGGTAAAGAGCTTGTTTTGCGAAATGCCGGCATTGCACACCAGTAAATCGAGCCCGCCAAAGGCTTGCTCGGCCTGCTGCACCATGGCGGTGGCGGCGGCGTGGTCGGCAATATCGGCCTGCAGGGCAAAAGCGGTAATGCCCAGTTCTTCCTGCAGCAGGCGGCAGAGTGCATCGGCCTGTGCTTTGTTTTTGCGGTAGCCAATGGCAAGGCGGGTGTAGCCTTCTACCGCCAGCGCCAGCACAATGCTGCGGCCAATGCCGCGCGAACCGCCGGTTACCAGTGCGCTTTTGTTATCTGCCACACCCAGCCCTCCCTATGTGTAAAACTATTGCAAGCCCTGCAAGCAGGCGGCCATACGCTGCATGGCTTCGCGGGTATTCTCGTGGCTGCCAAAGGCTGTTAGACGGAAGAAGCCTTCGCCCCCCTGGCCAAAGCCCGCGCCGGGAGTGCCCACCACGGCAGCCTCGCGCAGCAAATAATCGAAGAACTGCCAGCTATCCATGCCGCCGGGGCAGCGCAGCCAAATATAAGGCGAATGCAGGCCGCCCACCAGCTCTACGCCGGCGTTTGAGAGCGTTTCGGCAATGGTGCGGGCATTTTGCATGTAGTAGCCCACCATTTCGCGCACTTGTGCCTGGCCTTCGGGCGAAAACACGGCCTCGGCACCCCGCTGAATAATATAGGGCACGCCGTTGAACTTGGTGGTTTGCCGGCGCAGCCAAAGCTTGTTGAGCGAAAGCGGCTGGCCCTCCGGGCCGGTTTGCACCAGCGCATGGGGCACAACGGTGTAGCCGCAGCGGGTGCCGGTAAAACCGGCTGTTTTGGAAAGCGAACAGAACTCTATGGCGCAGCGCTCGGCACCGGGCATTTCAAAAATAGACCGGGGCAGCGAAGCATCCGAAATATAGGCCTCGTAGGCTGCGTCGAAGAGGATAACCGCCTGCTGCTGCAGTGCATATTCCACCCAGGCGGCCAGCTGTTCGCGGGTGTAAACGGCACCGGTGGGGTTGTTGGGCGAGCAGAGGTAAATTAAATCGGCCTTTATTCCGGCCTCGGGCATGGGCAAAAAGCCGTTTTCCAAGTTGCCTTTTAGGTAAAGAATTGTGCGGCCGTTCATACGATTGGTGTCTACATATACAGGGTATACAGGGTCGGGCACCAGTACGGTGTTGGTGGCGTCAAATAGGTCGGTAATGTTGCCTACGTCGCTCTTGGCACCGTCGCTAATAAACACCTCGTTTTCCTGCAGTGTTACCCCCAGGCGCTGGTAATAGCCCACCACAGCCTGGCGTAAAAAGGCATAGCCCTGCTCGGGGCCGTAGCCGCGAAAGCTTTCGGCACTGCCCATTTCGCTTACAGCATTTTGCATGGCTGCAAGCACAGCCGGGGCCAGCGGCAGGGTAACATCTCCAATGCCCATGCGGATCAACTTCTTTTCGGGGTTGGCTGCAGAAAATTCCTGTACCCGCTTTGCAATGTCCGAAAATAGGTAGCTTTCCTGCAGCGATAAAAAGTTATAATTCATTTTAGCCATGTTCGTTTACTCCTTCTCAATATCTAGTTCCATACAGCCTTCAAACACCGTAGTCGCGCCACCGCGCATGACCACGCTACCATCCTGCCGCCAGGTAATTTCCAGCAGGCCGCCCAGCAGCTGCACCTGCACCGGCTGCCCCTGTGTGCAGTGGCCATTTAGGCAGGCCGCCACCACCGCCGCACAGGCACCCGTGCCGCAGGCCAGTGTTTCGCCGCTGCCGCGTTCCCACACCCGCATTTCCAGCCGTTCGGGCGAAAGCACCCGCACAAATTCGGTGTTAATGCGCTCGGGGAATAGGGGGTGGTGCTCAAAGCCGGGGCCAATTTCGGCCAGTGGCAGGGTTGCTACCTCCGGCAAAAACACCACCGCGTGGGGGTTGCCCATAGAAACGCAGGTTATATGGTATTCTACACCGTCAACCTCCAGCGGCTGGTTAATAACGCTTTCGCCCACACTTAACACCGGCACAGCCGAAGGATGCAGCGCCGGGTTGCCCATTTCCACCGCAACCTCTTGCACTGTTCCGGCCTGCGCAAAGAGCGTAAGCTGCTTTACGCCGCTTAGTGTTTCAATGCTCAGCTGCTTTTTGGAAGTGATATTTTTATCGTATAAATATTTGCCTACGCAGCGAATGGCATTGCCGCACATTTTGCCCTCGCTGCCGTCGGCGTTGAACATGCGCATGCAAAAATCGGCAATGGCCGAAGGCAGAATAAGCACCAGCCCGTCGCCCCCTATGCCAAAGTGCCGGTCGCTTACGATCTGGGCAATCTTTTCAGGCTGCGGCAGGGTTTGCTTCAGGCAGCTAACATACACATAGTCGTTGCCCGCTCCCTGCATTTTTGTAAATTCCAGCTTCATCCCCAATAAAACCCCTTCAAATTTTTTTAAACCCTATAGGCATTGGAATTAGCATTGCTACTTCTTACGTGGGGCAGGTTGCCCCACGCTCCACCCGAATGGGTGGCTAAATAGGCGTGTCTTTGACATGCCTGCCAGCTTTATAAGTTAATTGACTATATTATAGCAACGCCGGAGCAAAAAAGGCAAGTTTTTGTGCAGACATAGGCAAAAAACTGCCCAAATGCCCGTATATAGAGGTTCAAACCGCCCAAATTATTACCAAATTGTAAAAAATGGCATTACAAAAGTAAAAATTTTAAAAACTACTTGCTTTTTACCAAAAAGTGATTACAATAGTATTTAGCACTCAAAGCACAGGAGTGCTAACATTATAAACAAAAATTGGAATACAGGAGGAGCAGCAGAAATGACTATCAGACCGCTTAGCGACCGTGTTGTCATTAAAATGGTGGAAGCAGAGGAAACCACCAAGAGCGGCATTATTCTCGCCGGCACCGCAAAAGAAAAGCCCCAAGTTGCCGAAGTAGTGGCCGTAGGCCCCGGCGGCATTGTAGACGGCAAAGAAGTTAAAATGTACCTAAAGGTTGGCGAAAAGGTGCTTATCAGCAAGTATTCCGGCACCGAAGTAAAGCTCGACGGCGTGGAATACACCATTCTGCACCAATCGGACGTTTTGGCCGTGGTGGAATAAGCCCGCCCAGCTTTTGCTCATTGAATTGAACTGTAGGAGGAGAACAAACCATGGCAAAGATGATTGTTTATGGCGAAGAGGCCAGAAAAGCCCTGCAAAGCGGCATTGACCAGCTGGCCGATACCGTTAAAATTACCCTTGGCCCCAAGGGCCGCAATGTGGTGCTGGATAAAAAGTTCGGCGCACCCCTTATTACCAACGACGGCGTTACCATTGCCAAGGAAATTGAACTGGCCGAGCCCTTTGAAAACATGGGTGCCCAGCTGGTGAAGGAAGTTGCCACCAAAACCAACGACGCAGCCGGCGACGGCACCACCACCGCCATTCTGCTGGCACAGTGCCTGGTGCGCGAAGGCATGAAGAACGTGGCCTCGGGCGCAAACCCCATGGTTGTGCGCAAAGGCATGCAGAAGGCCGTAGAAGCCACTGTAGCTTCTATTAAAGAGAATGCTAAGAAGATTTCGGGCACCGAAGATATTGCCCGCGTTGCCACCATTTCTGCCGGCGACGAATATGTAGGCAAGCTAATTGCCGAGGCAATGGCCAAGGTTTCTGCCGACGGCGTTATTACCATAGAAGAATCGAAAACTGCTGAAACCGATTGCGAAGTAGTAGAAGGTATGCAGTTTGACCGTGGCTATATCTCGCCCTATATGGTAACCGATACCGACAAGATGGAAGCCGTTATTGACGATGCTTATATCCTTATTACCGATAAAAAGATTTCTAACATCCAGGAAATTCTGCCCCTGCTGGAACAAATTGTACAGTCGGGCAAGAAGCTGGTAATTGTAGCGGAGGATGTTGAGGGCGAAGCCCTTGCCACCCTAATTGTAAACCGTCTGCGCGGCACCTTTACCTGCGTGGCCGTAAAAGCCCCCGGCTTTGGCGACCGCCGCAAGGAAATGCTGCAGGATATTGCTATCCTTACCGGTGGCCAGGTGGTAAGCGAAGAGCTTGGCTACGAGCTGAAGGATGCCACCGTTGCCATGCTGGGCCGTGCCCGCCAGGTAAAGATTACCAAGGAAAACACCGTGATTGTAGACGGTGCAGGCCAGGCCGATGCCATTAAGAGCCGCATTGCCCAGATTAAGGCTCAAATTGAGGTTACAACCTCGGAATTTGATAAAGAAAAGCTGCAAGAACGCCTTGCCAAGCTTTCGGGTGGCGTAGCGGTTATCCGTGTGGGTGCTGCCACCGAAGTGGAAATGAAAGAAAAGAAGCTGCGCATTGAAGACGCTCTGGCAGCCACCAAGGCAGCTGTGGAAGAGGGCATTGTGGCCGGCGGCGGCGTTGCGCTCATCAATTCTATCACTGTGGTAGAAAAGCTGATTGCCTCCTGCGAAGGTGACGAAAAGACCGGTGTTCGCATTGTGCTCAAAGCTCTGGAAGAGCCCATCCGCCAGATTGCCAAGAACGGCGGCCTGGAAGGCTCTGTAATTGTAGATAAGATTAAGCGTTCCCGCAAGATGGGCTACGGCTTCGATGCCTACAACGAGAGCTACTGCGACATGATTTCTGCCGGCATTGTAGACCCCGCCAAGGTTACCCGTTCGGCGCTGCAAAATGCAGCCTCGGTTGCTGCTATGGTGCTCACCACAGAATCGCTGGTGACCGATAAGCCCGAGGAAAAGGCCGCCCCCGCTATGCCCGACCCTGGCATGGGCGGCATGTACTAAACCCCGGCAGGCACACAACCAAACTATAAACACAGGGGCGAGCCGAAAGGCTTGCCCCTCTTTGCATTGCAGGGGTAGCCCCCACACTCTGAAAGTACCCTTTGTTGCAAAGGTATGCACCAAATTTTTCTGGCTGCTTGCTATACCTGCCCACAGCCCTTGTGCCCCCTTTACGGTAAACCTGCCTGCAGTTCATAATAAAATAAGAGAAATTTTAAAAATGGGTATTATTTCAAAAGCAAGCATGTTATAATTTTTATATATAGGGGTGGCAACGGGCCCAGCCCGCTGCGCTACCTAAATATGGGAGGGTTGCTATTATGTTCTTTCCACGCGCACAGCTCAAACAAGATGCCAAGCAACGCCTGCAGGGGCGCTATTGGGATGCCGTTGTGGCCATGCTCGCTTATCTGGGCATCACCACGGTAGTTGGCTTTATGCCTACCATTCCAACAGCATTGATGTCCAACAGCAGGATAGCTTTAACGGTGATGCCATTTCTTTCAATCGTATCTATAGGGTTAATCATATTCATTGTAATACCACTTTCCGTTGGCATGATTCTTTACTTCATGCGGCTTTCTAAATTTGACGGACGCATTTCCGTTAGTACTCTCTTTGAACCCTTTCGCTTCCTTATGCGGGCTGTGGGGGCTATGCTGTGGTCCGGCCTTTGGGTATTTATTTGGATGCTGCCGTACATGGTGGTGGCAGTTGGCCTTGCAATTAATATAGCCCAAAGCGCATATATGGGAACTTACCAGCAAACAAGTGTCTGGATACTTTTTTTGTCTACGCCGCTAATGATTCCGGGCATAATTAAGGCGTATTCCTACTCGCTAACGCCTTATATCATTGCCGAGAACCCCTACATTCCCGCTCGCAGGGCACTTAAAATGAGCATTGCAATGACGCGTGGCTATAAGGGTTCGCTGTTTTTACTACAGCTAAGCTTCATTGGCTGGGGGCTACTTGCCGGCATTCCCGTTGCGCTGCTGAACCTTACTCCGCTGGCACCCCTTAGCAGCTTTGTTATGATATTCTTATACCCCTACATATACACCTCTTTTGCCAACGCATACCTTTTTATCCGTCAGCAAGCGCTGGTTTCGGGGGCCCTTTCAGAGGCCGATTTTACCCCGCCCCCGTCCCCCGGAGCATATTAAACACTTCGCAGGGTTTTACCGCAACCGGTGCAGCGGCAGGTAAAGCCCTGCAAAATTACGCAGTAATTTTGCAGCCGAGGAGGCAAACCCCCGGCGGGGGTTTGCCTCCTCGGCCCGCTAAAGCCCGCTGGCTGGGGCCCAAGGCAGGGTGCCTTGTTTTACCCTTGTGGAATACCCGAGCCGGTGCAACGGCTTGCCCGCCCGGCAGCGGGCGTAGGCGGAGGGCTTGGCATGCAGGCTGTGCCGGTGCGCGGGTGAAAATATTTTTAAACCCTCTTGCATAATATATCGAAGCGTGATATATTATTATTAACGATATATCATACTTCGACATAATACTTGTCCCCAAAAGTGGGCCAAGTATGGCAAGGAGGAATGTGCATGTCTGAACAGCAACGGTTGCTCAAAAGCTACCTGCCTATGAGCGAAGCCAGTTTTTTGCTTTTGGCAAGCCTGTGCCGCCCACAGCACGGCTATGGCATTATGCAAAGCGTGCTGGAACTTACCGCAGGCCGTGTAAGCCTAGGGGCGGGCACGGTCTATACCATCTTATATAAGATGGAGGGCGACGGCCTAATAGAGGTGGTTGCCGAAGAAGAACGGCGCAAGGTGTACGCCATTACACAGCTGGGGCAGAAAGTGCTACAGGCCGAAGCACAGCGCATTTTTGAACTGGCCGATATTGCCGCCAAAACCCAAAACACCTACATAGAAATAGCGCCGGCGGCGCAGCCACCCCAGCATACTGCAAGGTAGGAGGTGTGAAGAATGAACATTGAAATTCCGTGGATGGCCATTGTATGGCTGGGTACAGCCGTGCTTATGGGCCTGGTAGAAGCTGCAACCTTTAATTTTGTGGCCATTTGGTTTGCGGTGGGCGCTGTTGCGGCTATTATTCCCGCCAGCTTCCGCCTGCCACTGCCGGTGCAGCTGGCTATTTTTACGCTGGTTTCTGTACTTAGCTTAATTTTTACCCGGCCTTTTGTACATTCGTTTATTAAAACCAAGCGAACCCGCACCAATGCCGATAGCCTTGTCGGGCGCATAGGTGTTGTGCTCGTCCCGCTTACCGGTGAAGACGCCGTTGGCCGCGTTACGGTAGGCGGGCAAGATTGGGCCGCCGTAAGCGAAGACGGCCAACCCATTGACGAAGGCGAAAAGGTTCTCATTAAAGATATTGTGGGCGTGCGTCTGGTTGTAGAGAAATTAATTTAACAATTTTAGGAGGGTACCGTCATGCCGGAAATTTTTAGTGTCTTAGCGTTTTTTGGCTTAATTATTATTATTCTACTGTACCTCATTAGCAACATTAAAATTGTTCCCCAGGCTGCGGTGTATGTAGTGGAACGCCTGGGCGGCTACTATGCCACCTGGGAAACGGGCCTGCACTTCAAGATGCCTTTTATCGACAGAATTGCCCGCCGCGTTTCGCTTAAGGAACAGGTAATGGATTTCGCCCCCCAGCCGGTTATCACCAAAGATAACGTAACCATTCAAATTGATACCATTGTGTTCTACCAGATAACCGATGCGAAACTATATACCTATGGTGTGGAACGTCCTATTCTGGCCATAGAGAGCCTGACGGCTACCACGCTGCGTAACATTATAGGCGACCTGGAACTGGATAACACCCTTACCTCGCGCGATGTCATCAACTCTAAAATTACCTCTACGCTCGACACCGCCACCGATAAGTGGGGCATTAAAGTAAACCGCGTAGAGCTTAAGAACATTATTCCGCCGCGCGAAATTCAGGATGCCATGGAAAAGCAAATGAAGGCCGAGCGCGAACGCCGCGAATCTATTCTGCGGGCCGAAGGCGAGAAGCGCAGCCAGGTGCTGGTTTCGGAAGGTGAAAAGCAATCTGCCATTCTGCGTGCCGAAGGCGAAAAGGAATCTGCTATTCTACGTGCCGACGCTGTGCGCGAGCAAAAAATTCGCGAAGCACAGGGCGAAGCCGAGGCCATTATGCTGGTGCAAAAAGCCCTGGCCAACTCCATTGGCCTGCTGAACGAAGCAGCACCTACCGAGCCCGTGCTCACCATAAAAGCCTACGAAGCCTTTGCCAAGGCAGCCGACGGCAAGGCCACCAAGCTTATTATTCCCAGCAACATACAAGGTCTGGTGGGGCTGGCCGGTGCTTTGAAAGAGGCCGTAACCGAATAGTTCCTCACTATTGCTGTGAAAAGAATGCACCCACACTGTGGGTGCATTTTTATGCTTTGGTTTGCTTGGCGGCCGTACAGGCGTGTTTATGAGTAAGCTGGCCGAAAAGGGGCAAGCAGCCGCACCAGATGGCCCCGGACGCAAAACACCCTGCGGTGTTTTACGTCCGGGGCCATCTCTATCCACAACCCCATCCCTTTGTTCCAACTTAGAAACAACCGCAGCCCGGTGCCGGGTGAACTCTGCGCAAAGCGGGGCGAGGACCGGCTGGCTTTCCCCTCCGAGGCAAGCAGAATTCACCCCGCCCACCGGCTGCCGGCTGCATTTTTTTCCTACCACCGCCCAAACTAAAAGCAGAAGCGAAAGGCGGTGGCGGTTTGCGGCGCAGAATGATAACGGTTTTTTGCCTGTGCATAGGCTTTTTCAGCATTATAATGCTGCGGGTGTTTTATGTTTCGCAGGGCAGCGGCCTTCTGCAGGTAGCGGTAAAACAGGGAAGCTTGGTGCTGCCGGTGGCCCAAACACGGGGCAATATTTTCGATTGCAACCTAAACCTGCTTACAGGCGGCGGCAAGCGAGTGGTGGCCGCCGTTACACCCTGCCCCGAAGCCGCAGCCGAGCTGGCCCGGGTGTTGCCGGTGTGGAAGCGCGGCGAACTTTCGGGGCTTATGGAGGGCGGCAAGCCCTTTGTAATTGAGCTGCCCACTGCCGATGTACAGGCGCGGGGCATTACCGTGTTTGAGCTGCCGGTGCGCAGCAACGCCCAGTTGGCCGTGCATGTGGCCGGCTACACCAATAGCTCGGGCATGGGCGTGTATGGCATGGAAAAGGCCTTTGAACAAATGTTAGCACAGCACGGCGGCGAGATACGCCTACGCTACGGGGTAGACGCCTATGGCCGTGTGCTGGAAGGCTTGGCGCCCACGCTGGAAAGCAGCATGCCCGAAAGCCCCGGCGGGCTGGTGCTGAGCATAGATGGTTATATGCAGCAGGCCACCGAACAGGCCTGCCAACAGATGGACCGTGGCGCAGCCATTGTGTTGGAACTTGCCACGGGCGATATTAAGGCTATGGTTAGCCGCCCGGGGTTTGACCCCGATGCAGTATCGCAGTTCCTCAACGACCCAGGCAGCCCATTTGTAAACCGCGCCGTAAGCGCCTTTGCTGTGGGCTCCAGCTTTAAGCTGGCGGTGGCTGCCGCCGCACTGGAAGCCGGCATAACCCCTGCCCGTAGCTACGAATGCACAGGCTATATAGAACTGGATGGCCAGGTTTTCCGCTGCAACAACCTGGCGGGCCACGGCGTTTTGGATATGCGGCAGGCCATTGCAAAATCTTGCAACCCATATTTTGTTACACTCGCTATGGAACTGGGCGCCCAACCTGTGCGCCAGATGGCGGCGGCCATGGGCTTTGGCAGTGGCAACCAGCTTGCCCCAGGGCTTATTACCGCCAAAGGCAACCTGCCCGAGCTTTCGGCACTGGTAGGGGGCGAACTGGCCAATTTTGGCTTTGGCCAGGGCAAGCTTACCGCCACACCCCTGCAGGTGGCCTGCATGACAGCCGCCATTGCCAACAATGGCCTGCGTGGCACACCACGCCTGGTGCTGGGCAGCACCGAGGACGGCATGATGCTGGACGAGCCCGCCCCGCTTTACGCCCAAAGCCGCATATTTTCAGAGCATACAGCGGCTCTGCTGCAAGCCTTTATGATAAGCACGGTAGAGGAAGGCAGCGGCACCGAGGCCAAGCTGCAGTTTGGCGGGGCGGGCGGTAAAACCGGCTCCGCCCAAACCGGTGTGTTTGAAGAGGGGCACGAGGTTGTGCATGCTTGGTTTACCGGTTTCTTTCCGGCAGAGGCACCCAGATATGTTTGCACTGTGCTGTGGGAAGGGGGAGAATCGGGCAGCCGGGCGGCCGCACCTGTTTTTAAAGCCATAGCCGAGGCAATTTTGCTGCCAGAGTTTACAGGTAGCACCACCCTGCAGGAAAACATTCTAGACCAAAGCTCCGACACACAGGAGGAAGTAGAAGAACCTGCGGAAGCAGTAGACTAAAAGTAGCATTTGATTTTTGTTAAAAGCTGGGTTATAATAAATTGTACAAAATGGGCCAAGCAGCATGCGTCTATCTAGAGTAAGCCAACTGTACCCACCCCAAACCAGTGCAAAAAAGGAGTGTGGCTATGTCAAACCGTGAATATGTTCTTTTTACCGATTCCAACTGCGACCTCCCCCTGGAATATGTGCAGTCGAAAGGGATAAGAATTCTGGATTTGCACTTTATTTTGGATGAGGTAGATTACGCCGGCTACGACCCTCGCATAACCCCCGCCGAATTTTATGCTAAAATGCGTGCCGGTTCCATGCCCATAACCCAGCAGGTAGACCCCGAGCAGGCGATTATGGCTTTTGAAGCTTGCATAAAAGAGGGGAAGGATATTCTTTGCCTCAGCTTTTCTTCCGGCCTTTCGGGCAGCTACAACAGCGCTCGCCTGGCGGCCGAAGAGCTCGCGCCAAAGTACCCCGAGGCAAAAATTGTGGTAATCGATACACTTTGCGCCTCGCTGGGCGAGGGCCTAATGGTGTATAAGGCCGTGCAACGCAAGGAAAAGGGTGAAACGCTGGAAGATGTAGCTGCCTGGGTAGAGCAAAGAAAGCTGTTTGTCGGCCACTACGTTATAGCCGACGACCTAAACCACCTACACCGTGGCGGCCGTGTCTCCAAGGCAACGGCGGTTATTGGCACGGCGCTGGGCATGAAGCCCCTTATTTTGGTCAACGACGAGGGCAAGCTTGTTCCCTACGATAAAGCCCGTGGCCGCAAGGCCGCCCTTACCAAGACGGTGGATGTAATACAGCAGCTTACCCAGGGTGTGCCGGCAGAGCAAAATGAAACCTTTGCTATCAGCCATGGCGACTGTGAAGAAGATGCCAAAACCCTTGCAGATATGCTTAAAAAGCGCGTGGGTTTCAAACACTGCATCATCCACTACATAGGGCCTTCGGTGGGCGCACACTCCGGCCCTGGTACGCTGGCGGTGTTTTTCGAAGGCAAGGCAAGGCAGCTATAGAATATTAAAACGAAGGGCAATTCCTTGTGGGAATTGCCCTTCGTTTTTTACTAGGCGGCTAATAATCGCAATCCGGGCCGCCGGCGCGCTGCGCATTTCCAGGCAAAAACCCCCGCGGTTTTTTGCCTGGAAATGCAGGCCGGCGTTGCCGGCCCCCCAAAGAGCAAGGGAATTCCCGACTGGGAATTCCCTTGCTCTGTGGGCGCAGCGCGCGGCCTGCCCGGCTATACAATTGGAAAAATATTAGTTGCTGCCTTCGGCCTGTGCTTTGGCAATGGCCTTTTCCAGCAGGGGCAGAATGGTGTGTACATCCCCCACAACGCCTACGTCGGCCACTTGGAAGATAGGTGCGTTCTCATCCTTGTTAATAGCCACAATTAGGTCGCATTCTTCCATACCGGCAATGTGCTGTATCTGGCCGGAAATGCCACAGGCCATGTAAAGGTTGGCACGCACGGTGGAGCCGGTTTGCCCTACTTGACGGTCGGGGGTGGTCCAGCCCAAATCTACACAGGCACGAGAAGAAGAGATGGTGCCGTGCAGCTGCTCGGCAATGCGTTCCAGCTGCACAAAGTTTTCGGCAGCTTGCATGCCACGCCCGCCCGAAATCAGCACAGTCGCTTCTTGAATGTTCTGTTTTTCCGGCTTGTTGGGCACAATTTCAAGAATTTCTATGTTCTTGCAGCTTGCCGGGATATCCACTGTAAAGGCTTCTACCTTGCCGGTGGGGGTATCGATAGGTGCAAGCTTCTGCATTACCCCCGGGCGAATGGTGGCCATTTGCGGGCGGTGGTTCGGGCAGATAATGGTTGCCATAATGTTGCCGCCGAAGGCGGGGCGGGTCATAAGCAGGTTGCCGTTTTCGGCGTCAATATCCAGCGAGGTGCAGTCGGCGGTTAGGCCGGTGTGAATACGGGCCGAAATACGGGGGGCAATATCGCGCCCAATGGCGGTGGCGCCCAGCAGCATAATGTCGGGCTTATACTGGTTAATCACCGCTGTAAGAGCATAGACATACGGTTCGGTCATGTAAACTTCCAGCATGGGGTTATCTACGGTAATTACGGTATCGGCACCGTAGCGCAACAGCTGCTTAGCCATGGCTTCGGTTTTGTGGCCCAGAAGCACGGCGGTAAGAGTGGTCTTTAAATCCTGCGCAAGGGCTTTGCCCCTGCCCAACAGCTCCAGCGAAACGCCGGAAACCTTACCGTCCACCTGTTGGGCATACACATATACGCCCTTGTAATCTTGTATATTCACTGCGTTCACCACTTTCGCTATATAATAAATTTCTGCTGGAGCTTTTCCACAATAAGGTTAGCGGCTTCTTCGGGGGTTTCGGGGGTGTAAAGTGTGCCGGCCGCCTTGGGTGTTTTGGTAAAGGATTTTAGCACGTTGGTGGGCGAGCCTTTCAGGCCCACGTTGGCAGGGTCTACCTTTACCTCGTTGCTGCTCCAGATAACCGTCTGCTTTTCCTCGCTGCGGTAGGCATCGAAAATGCCACCGGGTGTCATATAGCGGGGCGGGTTCAGCTCAGAAAGTGCGGTAATTAAGCAGGGCATTTTGCATTTCAGAATATGGTAGCGGTCTTCAAACTTGCGCTTTACAATAACATATTCGCCCTCTACGCCAATTTCCTGCGCGTAGCTAATATTGGGCAGTTGCAAATGCTCGGCAATTTGCGGGCCAACCTGTGCGGTGTCGCCGTCTATGGCCTGCCGTCCGGTAATAATAAGGTCGTATTCCAGGTTGTTCAAGGCAGCCGCCAGCACCGAAGAGGTAGCCCAAGTGTCGGAACCCGCAAACATGCGGTCGGTTATAAGAATGGCTTTGTCTGCACCCATAGCCAGCGCTTCTTTCAGCGCAAGGTCGGCCTGGGGCAGGCCCATGGTCATTACGGTTACATGCGCGCCATAAGTGTCCTTCAGGCGCAGGGCAGCTTCCAGCCCGGCCTTATCGTCGGGGTTAATAATGCTGGGAATGCCCTCGCGCTGTAAAACACCGGTAACAGGGTCGAGCTTGACCTCTGTGGTGTTGGGTACTTGTTTTATGCAAACTACTATCTTCACTTGCCTGTTCCTCCTCTACTTCAGCAGCTGGCCCGAGATTACCATCTTCATAACCTCGCTGGTGCCCTCGTAAATTTCGGTAATCTTGGCGTCGCGCATCATGCGCTCCACAGGGTATTCACGCATATAGCCATAGCCGCCCATAAGCTGTACGGCACGGTTGGTAACATACGAGGCAGTTTCCGAGGCAAACAGCTTGGCCATGGCGGCCTTGGCCGAAATGGGCTCGCCCTTATCGTAGGCTACGGCAGCATCATAGGTCATCAGGCGGGCGGCCTGCACGCGGGTTTCCATATCTGCCAGTGTAAACTGGGTGTTCTGCAGCTTGGAAAGCGGCTTGCCAAACTGCTTGCGCTCCTTTACATAGGCCACCACTTCGTCCAGCGCACCCTGTGCCAGGCCCAGCGCCTGTGCGGCAATGCCGATACGTCCGCCGTCCAGCGCCTTCATGGCAATGCCAAAACCGCGGCCTTCCTTGCCCAGCAAGTTTTCTTTGGGAATTTTAACGTTTTCAAAAATTAGCTCGCAAGCGGTAGAAGCGCGAATGCCCATTTTCAGCTCGGGCTTGCCCACCGTAAAGCCGGGCGTGCCTTTTTCTACAATAAAGGCCGAAATGCCCCG